>JBARVN010000072.1:0-11012 GCA_049646285.1 Albidovulum sp.
GGTCTTGGCCTGTCGATCAGCCGAGATCTGATCACGCGGGCCAGTGGCCGGATCGAGGTGATGAGCGCGCCCGGGAAAGGCACAATGTTCCGCATCTTCTTGCCGGTTGTGCCGCAGGTCTGATCGCACCAGTCAGGCGTGATACACGTCTTGGCCCGCCAGAAGTGTCATCAGCACTTTGGTCTGGCCGATTTCGTTGGGTTCGCAGGCGTAGATATCGCGGTCGAGCATGATCAGATCAGCGTATTTTCCGACCGACAGCGAACCGGTGTCGTCCTGACGCCAACCCGCGATGGCGGCATTGATCGTATAGGCCGCGATGCATTCGTGCAGGCTAAGCCGCTCCTCAGGCAAGAACACGGCCTTATGCGCACCGCTACCGGGTGGTTTGCGGGTGATCGCGGTTTCGATGATCTCGAACGGGTTCAAGGTGGATACGGTCCAGTCGCTTGAACAGACCAGCATCGCATGCGCGCTTCGCAAGGCCCTGAACGCATACATCCAACGCCCCCGCTCGGGCCCAACCATTGGCAAGGCGACGTCGGTCACCGATGGCTCAAACCGGGCCCAGAGCGGTTGAATATTGGCAACGACACCCAGCGCGGAAAATCGCGGGATGTCAGCCGGATCAATGCTTTGAATATGGGCGATATGGTGATGAGAAGGCCACGAGCCGTTGGTACGCCGTGCTGTTTCCAACCCATCAAGCGCTGCCCGCACGGCCAGATCGCCAATCGCATGCACATGGATCTGAAAGCGGGCGGCATCAAAAGCCGTGAAAAATTCATCGATCTGCGTCGGACTGAACATCAATGGCGCATTGCCGCCATCCGTGTAGTCGGAGATCATCGCCGCCGTTCGGTTTTCAAACACGCCATCAAGGAAGAATTTGGCCGAATGAACGCGAAACATCGGATCTGTGGCCGCGGCGCGTAACGATATCACGCGTTCAAGGGCGCCTGCGACATCTTCGGTGGGGTCGATGCGGGCCGTTGCCAGCACCCGCAGGCTCAGCTCACCGGTCGCAGCCAGTGCGGCATAGACCCTTGCGTGACGTTCCGCGATTGAGGCGTCGAGCACCGAGGTTATGCCATGGGCATTTGCGTGACGCATGGCATAGCGCACACCGTCTGCATAATCGGCGTCGGTGACGTCCGGCATCCGCTCCATTACCCAGGTGACGGCCGCTTCGTGCAGCATACCGGTCGGCACACCTGCCGCATCACGCACAAAATGCCCATTCGGTGGATCGACCGTGTCAGCGTTCAACTCAACGATCTCGCAGGCTTTGCTGTTGATGCACGCAGAATGCGCATCGGAAGACATCACGAAACAGGGGCGGTCGCGCACCGCGTCATCCAGGCATTGCCGGTTCAGGTTGTCGTCGTTGAATAACCCCGAATACCACAACCCGCCTTCGACCCAGCTGCGTTGGTGGCTGCCGGCAAAATTGGCAAGAACCGCGCATAGCTCAGCGGGGCTTCGCGCCTCTGACAGATCGACACTGGTGTTCATTTGTTGGCCGCCATCTTGCAAGTGAAGATGCGTGTCATGGAACCCCGGCAAAATCAGCCTTCCGCCCGCGTCGACAGTTCTGGTGCGCGGCCCTGCAAATGTGGCCATTTGTTCCGAACTTCCGACCGAAAGAACCCGGCCCTGGGCCACCGCAAGCGCCGAGGCACGCGGCGTGTGCGGATCCATCGTTCGGATGTCGGCGTTAAAAAGCACAAGATCGGCATATGGCACTGGTCACATCTCCCCCAGAAATACGGTACACAATGGTCGTTTTAATCTTCGGTCGTGAAATGGTTGGGAAAAAACGCCTGCGCCACATGCATCACAACGCGGCGCGCTTCATCGCGGCGAAATCGGTCCGGATGAAGATGGAAATCGGTCCAAAGCCCTTCAAGAATAGCAACAAATGCCTGCACGGCGCGGTGTGTGTCCACGTTCGGATAGGCGCCCCCGGCACAGAGCGCATCACAGATTTCATGCAATGCCGTTTCCATCCGGGATTCGCGTGAATCGACGTAAGGCAGATAGTCCGGCACCGAATGCGCATCGCCTCGGAATGCGAACCACACGGCCATGGTCCGTCGGTTCAGAACACTGGGATCGAAGTCGGCCGCGATAATTGCGCGCAAACGATCTTCCGGGCGCGGGCCGGCCGCTGTCATGGCCTTTTGCCAATGGTCTGCGTAAGCCTCTGAAAAATAACGTGCAACTTCAAGCAATAGCTTGTTTTTCGACGAGAAGTGCAGGTTGACCATGCCGCGCGACAGCCCTGCGCGTTCCAATATACGGCTGATCGAGAGATCGCCCAGCCCGTGGTCGCAGATGGCGTCAGCAGTGGCTTCGATCATCGCCAGCCGATGGCGGCTTTTGGTGGCCTCGCGTGCGCCCTTGATCGCAGTGGCCGTCTCGTTCATTGGCTTTTCTCCATAGTGGGCTGGCCACGGGTTGATCATGCCATGCAACGTGCGCTTTGACAAACAATGAACGTTCGTTCATTGTGTGGTCAGTCCGGGGGATTCGGCCCCATCGACGTCAGGAGTACGAAATGGTTGCCTCAAGAAATGATTTTGATCGCGTAAGGGCTTGGGATAACGCGCATTTCCTGCATCCATGGGAAGACATGAACGATCACGGCAACAATGAGAGAACCTTTGCCGAAACCGCCACAGGCATATATGTGCGCGACGAGGCCGGGCGTGACCTGATCGACGGGCCGGGCGGCATGTGGTGTGTCAACATCGGCTATGGGCGCGAAGAGATGGGGCAGGCAATGGCCGACCAGGCGCGCGACATGGCGTATTTCTCACCGTATTCCATGGGCAATTCGGTGGTGGCGGATCTGGCGCACAAGATCGCTGAACGCACACCGGGCGATCTGAACACAGTGTTCTTTACCACCGGCGGCTCGACGGCTGTCGATTCCGCGGTGCGGTTTTTGCACTACCGCAACAATGTTCTGGGCCGACCTGAGAAGAAAATCGTGATTTCGCGGGCAAAGGCCTATCATGGCTCGACCTACCTTTCCGCCAGTCTGAGCGGTAAGGAGCGCGACAAAAGTTGGTTTGATTTCGCTAATGATCTCGTACACTTCTTGCCGGATGTTAATCCTTATAGACGCCCTGAAGGGCAAGATGTGGATGCGTTTCTAGAGGCCAAGATTGCCGATCTGGAAACCGCCATAACCACGCTTGGGCCCGACCGGGTTGCGGCATTTATCGCCGAACCGATCCTGGCGTCGGGTGGGGTGATCATACCGCCGGCCGGATACCATCAGCGCTGTATTGAGATCTGCCGCAAATATGATGTGCTTTATATTTCCGACGAGGTTGTGACCGCGTTTGGCCGCCTTGGCCATTGGTTCGCGTCCGAAGATGTGTATGGCATCACCCCCGATATCATCACCTGTGCCAAGGGTATGACCTCGGGCTATGTGCCGATGGGGGCGTGTATAATTTCGGATCGGCTGATTGCCGAAGTCTCTGGTTCCGGTGCAAATGGGTCGGTATTTTCCAATGGCTACACCTATTCCGGGCATCCGGTTTCGGCAGCGGCAGCGCTGAAGAACATCGAGATTTTTGAACGCGAGGGTATTTTGGAGCATGTGCGTGCCGTGACCCCGCATTTTCAGTCGCGGCTGGCGGCCTTGGGAGAGCTGCCGATTGTTGGCGATGTGCGGGGCGCCGGGCTGATGGGATGCGTGGAATGTGTGGCAGACCGCACCAGCCGCAATCCGCTGGCGCTTGATAAGGAAGTCGGGGGCCGCATTGACGCACATTGTCAGGAGCTGGGTCTGATCGTGCGCCCGTTGATCAACATGTGCGTTTTCTCGCCGCCACTGATCATCACCACCGATGAGATAGACCGGATGTTCGACATTCTGACCGAGGGAATCCGGCGCGCCAGTGATGAGTTGGCCCGCGAAGGATTGTGGGCGGCCTGAGAGGAAGAGTGTCGACGCGCTGACGCGCGCCGATCCGGTGGGGGCGCTGCCCCCACACCCCCGGGATATTTAGCCCAAGTGGAAGATGTATAGGTCAGATCTGCTGTGCGAGTGCCGGCAGCAACAGCCGCAGATGCCCGAGCGCCTTATCAAGCGCATCACGTCGCCCCACGCGCTGCCCATAGATATGCATCTGCAGCCAGAGCCCGTCGGTCATGGCATCAATGGAATGGGCCAGAAGGACAGGGTCCGGTCCGGCCCCTGATTGCCCGAGATTTTCGCATGCGCCAACCATGGCCTTGTAGCGCAGGTCTTCGGCCTCTTCGCAGATTTGTTTGTAGAGCTGTTCGGCTGCGGCCTCGCCCCAAAAGGCGAACCAAAGCGCGAGTTTTTTTGGGGAACACACCTCGGGGCTGAAATCTGCCCGGATCAGTCCCAGGATTTGGGCCAGAGGGTTACGTGCCTTGAGCGCCGGTTCCCAGGCCTGCCGGTATTCTTCCCCCAACCGCCGCAGGGTTTCCCCCAATAGCCGGTCTTTGCTTTTGAAGTGAAACACCAGGACCCCTTGCGAGACGCCCGCGGTCGCCGCCACATTGGCCAGTGTGGTGCCTGACAAGCCACGAGTTGCCACAGTCTCGACCACCGCATCGATGATGCGGGCCTGCATGCGTTGGCTGGTGGGGGAAGGCGGTTTGGTCATGTGATCATCCGGGCGGTTTTGCGAACCCTATGTCAGGACCGGGGCATCGTCAATTATTTGAGTGGTTACTCAGAAATATATTTTGACTGAACACTCAGAATATTGCTACCACTGACGCACACGGATTCGGGGACTGGGGGGAGCGGGCTTTGAAATATGATGCCATCGTCGTGGGTGCGGGTCACAACGGATTGACCACCGCCTGTTTTCTGGCGCGCGCGGGCCTCAAGACCCTTGTGGTTGAGAAGAACGACTATGTCGGTGGTGCCGCTGTCAGCCTGTCTTTGACCCCCGGCTGGACCTATTCCAACTGTTCTTATGTCTGCTCATTACTGCGTCCGGAGATCATCCGCGCGCTGGAGCTGCCCAAGCATGGGCTGCAGGTCATTCCTTATGAAAGTGGTGCTACGTTCAATTCCAAGGGCGATTATTTCAACTATTCATCGGATCATGATGCGCTGCGCCGCGAGTTGATCCGCCACAATCCCCGCGATGCGGATGGCTATGAACGCTATGCCCGTGCGGTCATGCGCCAGTGCAAATTCATCAAGCCTTTGTTGATGCGAACCGCCCCGGATCCGACGTCGTTTCGCCCCCGTGATCTGGCGGAGCTTTTGTATATCGGCAAACGGTTTCACAATCTGGGGGAGCGGGAGATGGCGGAAACCGTTCGCTTCTGGACCATGTCGATTGCTGAGTTTCTGGATCAGTATCTCGAAAGCGATATCCTCAAGGCCCATATTGCGGGCGCAGGCATTATCGGGACCGGACTTGGCCCCTATTCGCCGGGCACGGCGTATGTGCTTTTGCACCATTATATGGGCGAGGTTGATGGTGCGATCGGTGCCTGGGGCTTTGCCCGGGGCGGCATGGGCGCGATCACAAAGGCCATGGCGTCAAGTTTTCAAGCCTCGGGAGGAGACATCCGCACGGGGTCTGGCATTGACCGGTTTTTGGTTTCAAACAACCGCGTCACTGGGGTGGCGCTGGAAAACGGGGACACGTTTCAGGCCGATACCGTGATTTCTGGCATGGATGTGCGCCGCACCTTCATCGACCATACCGATGAGGCGGATCTGCCCGAGGCTTTCGTCAAAGGCGTCAAGCGCTACCGGTTCCGCGGCTCATCAGGCAAGCTGAACATCGCGCTGGACGCGATGCCCACGTTCAGCGCAGCCCCGAAAGGCGCGCGGTTCTTGCGCGGCGATCTGCATTTCTTGGATAATATGGAAGAGATCGAGCGCGCCTATGATGATTGGAAAGAGGGCCGCTGGTCGGCCAACCCCTATATGGATTTCCTGATCCCAACCCAGATTGATCCGACCATGGCACCTCCGGGCAAGCATTATGCCACGATCTTCGTGCAATACGCCCCATATGAGCTGGCCAGCGGCACTTGGGATGATGCCAACCGCGCGGCTTTTGCCAAGACTGTGATCGACAAGGTCAGTCGCCATAGTCCGGATTTTGCAGAGCTCATTGTTCATAAAGAGGTGCGTAGCCCTGCGGATATTGAGCGTGAAGTGGGCCTGACCGAGGGCAATATTTTCCAAGGCGAGCTGACCTTTGATCAGCTTCTTTTCAATCGTCCGGTGCCGGGTTATGCGCAGTACCGCTCGCCTATCAAGGGCCTTTATATGTGTGCGTCTTCGACCCATCCGGGCGGCGGCGTGATGGGGGCACCCGGCGCCAATGCCGCGCGTGAGGTGCTGCTTGATCTTGGCCGGAAGATCGACATGGGGGCCGCGGCATGAGCTGGGATGCGATTGTCATCGGTGCTGGTCATAACGGCCTGACCGCCGCCGCCCGCCTTGGGCAGGCCGGGCGCAAAGTGCTGGTGCTTGAGGCGCTGGACCGTCCCGGCGGGTTGTTGGGGGATGCGGGCGGCATGCGTATGGCGATGATGCCGGCGGGGATAAGTGCCGAAATCGCGCGCGCCTTGGCACTTCATCGCCATGGGTTGAAATACGCAGGTCCGATGCCGACAATTGCGCTTGGGGGGGCAGAGCCGGTGCGCATTGACGGCGCAAAGGTGAGCGGCACCGACGCGGCCATGGCTGAGGCGTATGGCGAATTGCATCAGCGGCTGACCCGGCAGGCAGGTGCGCTGCGCAGCATGCTCTTGAAAACCCCGCCGCGGTTTCGCGATGGCGGGTTGGGTGATCTGGCCAAACTGGGGCGTATGGGCCTGAGCATCCGTAAGCTGGGCAAAACCGATATGCGCGATTTGTTGCGGATCATTCTGTCGAATGCCTGGGATCTTTTGAATGATGAGATTGGCGACGGGCCCTTGGCCGGTGCGCTGGCGATGGATGCGACCTTGGGCGGTGCAATGGGGCCGCGTTCGCCGGGTACTGTCCTTAGCCTGCTTTATCGCATGGCCGGGCAGGGCGCAGGGGCTGCCGGACAGCGGGCGATGCCTGTCGGCGGCCCGGATGCCTTGATCAAGGCGCTGGTTGGTGCCATCGAAAGCGTGGGCGGCGAAATCCGCACCGATGCACCTGTTGAGCGCATTTTAGTTGGAGCAGGCGACAGCGTGACCGGTATCCGCCTGACCTCGGGTGAGGAGATTTTAGCGCCTCTGGTCTTGTCGAACCTCGCGCCGCGCCGGACCTTGCTGGATCTGCTGGGTGCGGCGCATCTTGACGGCGAAGATGTTCGCCGCACCCGCCATATCGCCAGCAATGGCATGGTGGCACGGCTGGATTTTGCGCTGTTGGGTCTGCCGGACGTGGACGGGTTGCAAGGTGCGGATCTGTCGCATCGGCTGATTGTGGCGCCAAAGATGCAAGCCTTGGAAACGGCGTTTAACGCCGCGAAATACGGCGAACTGCCCGAGCGCCCGGTGCTGGAATGCAGCTTTGCCACCGATGGCGCGCCACGGCTGTCGGTCTCGGCGCAGTTTGTACCCTACGCGCTGAAAGGCGGCTGGAGTGCGGCGCAGCGGGCCAAGCTGTCATCGTCTGTCGTTAGCGTGCTGGAAACCGCGATGCCGGGTATCACCAAGCTGATTGCCGGTACAACCATCGCCACCCCGGCCGATATCGAGGCACGCTTTGACCTGCCCGGCGGGCATTGGCACCACGGCGAACTGCGGGTGGATCAGCTGTTGATGCTTCGCCCCTTTGGGGGGGCTGCACAGTACCGCATGCCCGTGGGCGGGCTTTATCTTTGCGGGGCCGGCGCCCATCCCGGCGGCGATATCAGTGGCGCGCCGGGTTGGAATGCTGCGGGTCAGGCGATGAAAGACAGGGGGGCCGCGACATGAGCGCTGCAAAGATATCACCGCGTCCACAGGCGGCGATGGGGTTGCAACCCACCCCGTTTCATGACCGGCTGGCGGCAGAGAACCACCAGCAAGGCTGGGTGAACTGGATGGGCTATGCCTCGCCATCCGTGCTTGACACAGTGGAGTTTGAGTATTTCGCGATCCGAAATCAGGCGACCCTGTTCGACATATCGCCGATGAACAAATACCGCATCACCGGCCCGGATGCCGAAACGGTGGTGAACCGTTTGGTGACCCGAGATATCCGCAAGGTGAAGCCGGGCCGGGTGGCATATGTGATCTGGTGTGACGAAGAAGGCCAGGTCGTGGATGATGGCACGGTTTTTCGCCTGTCCGACACTGAATTTCGCCTGTGTTGTCAGGAACCGCAACTGGGCTGGCTGGACGATATCGCCTGGGGCTTTGACGTTGAAATCACCGATGTAAGCGCTGAAATCGCGGGGCTGGCGTTGCAAGGGCCGACCTCATGCGCCGTGCTCAAGGATATGGGGCTTAAGGGGATCGAGACGCTTAAGCCCTTTGGAATTGCCGAATTCAAGGTCAGGGGGGCGGCCCTCACGGTTTCGCGCACCGGCTTTACCGGCGATCTGGGATATGAGCTTTGGATGGCGCCCAAAGACGCGCTGATGATCTGGGATCATATGATGGCCGCTGGCCATTTGCGCGGCATTCGCGTGATTGGGTATGAGGCCTTGGACATGGCGCGGATCGAGGCAGGGTTCTTGCTGCCGCGCGTGGATTTCATCTCATCCCAAACCAATTTGCGCGTTGACCGGGCGCGCAACCCTTTTGAGCTTGGGTTGGATTGGCTCGTCGCGCTCGACAAGCCACATTTCAACGGCCGCCGCGCGCTGGTGCGGTTAAGCCAACAGCCGCCAAAGCGCAAACTCGTGGCGATTGAGATTGACCGTGACAAGGCCGCCCATCACGCGCTGGTCTATCACGCCAAGAAAAAAGAGGTTGGGTTTGTGACCTCGGCCCTTTGGTCGCCGACCGTGAAACGCAACATCGCCTATGCCTGGGTGGAAGCGCCCTATTGCGCGTCAGGTGATGATCTGTGGGTCGAGATTTATCTGCAACGCGAACTGATCTGGCAGCGCCGCATGGCGCGGGCGCGGCTGGTTGCCAAGCCGTTCTTCACCCAACCGCGTCGCGTGGCAACCCCGCCCGCCGATTTTTAGGAAGGCCCCGCAATGTCCGACACTGCCCCAAAGAACCGCCGTTCTGGTGGCCGATCAGCCCGTATGGCTCTGCGTGAAGCAGCCCCCGAAGATGACCGCAAGGCGATCTGGGCTGGGCTGGAAGGCGGGCGTTACAACCCATTGACCCGCGATGAGGTGCTGCGCATTCACCGCGCCGCCTTGGGTATTCTTGAAGATGTGGGCATCGGGCAGTCCACCGATGAGGTGACGGAACTTGCCTGTGCCAAGGGGTGTTTCGTCAACGCCTATGGCAGGCTTTCATTCCCCCGCGCGCTGGTGGAGGATTTGCTGACCAAGGCTGCGCGCGAATATATGGTCTATAGCCGCGATCCGGCCCATGCCGATGTGCATGTCGGTGGCAATAAGGTGAACTATTGTTCGTCGGGCGAGGCGGTTTCGGTGCTGGATTTTGAAAGCCGCAGCTACCGGCCCTCTACTTTGCGCGATGTGTATGACACGGCGCGGGTGGCCGACGCGCTGCCCAATATCCACCAGTATGGCCAGATGGTTGTGCCCACCGATATCGAAGACCTGTTCGAACATGATATCAACGTGGTCTACGCGGTTCTGGCCGGTACGAAAAAACCCGTTGAGCACACGTTCAACACTGTCACCTCGATTCCGGCGGCACTTGAGATCTATGCGATGGTGGCGGGGTCAGAAGCGAAATTCCGTGATCGGCCCTTCGTGTCTTTTGGCGGTTGCCCCATCGTTTCTCCCTTGCGGTTCGCGCAGGATAATCTTGATGTTCTGGTGGCCACCAGTCGCCTTGGGCTTGTCAATGATATCGCCATTGCGCCGCAATCCGGCGCCACGGCGCCCTCATACCTTGCGGGATCTTTGGTGCAGGTCACGGCAGAAGCGCTGGCCTGTCTGGCGGTGGTGAATATGATCAACCCCGGCTGCCCGATGTCCTTTGCGGCTTGGCCCTTTGCGGTTGATCTGCGCACAGGCTCTTTCGCGGGCGGTTCAGCCGAAGTCGCCGTATCGATGGCCGCGATTGCCCAGATGGGCCGGTTTTATGATGTGCCCACCACGGTGGCGGCATGCATGTCGGACGCAAAAATGCCCGATGCACAGATGGGCTATGAAAAGGGCATATCAGCGGTTGTGGCCGGATTGGCCGGGGCCAACCGGATCTTGGAAAGTGCGGGGATGATGGCCAGTCTGATGGGCATATCCTATGAGGCATTGGTGATCGATAATGACATGCTTGGCATGGCGCAGCGCGTGGTGCGCGGCATTGAGGTGACCGATGAGACCTTGTCTGTCGCCGCGATCAAGGCCGCGGTGCTGGGGGACGGCCACTATCTGGGGGCGGCAGATACACTCAAAAGCATGGAAACCGAATATGTCTACCCGGCAGTTGCTGACCGAAACTCAGTCTCGGTCTGGGCCGCGGATGGATCAACCACCGTGGATGAACGCGCGCGCATTGTGGCGGGGGAACTTTTGGCCAACCACTTTCCGCAAGGGTTTGATCCAGCCGTTGACCGCGCCATTCGCGACAAGTTCCCGATCCGGCTTGGAAAAGAGATGATGCGGCCCAAGGGTTAAGGGGCGTAGGGGCGCAGCGCGGTCAGGTTGATGGTTTCCGCCCAAAGCTGTGTGCCGTCAGAGGCCCGCATCCGCAGGTCCAGCGCGTCTAGCCCGGTCTGGCCAGGTGCCAGCGCCACGGTGTGGCAGGTGCCATCCATCGGGATGGGGAAACTTGCCACGCTGAACGACCGGTCCACAGTCACAGGCCGGTCGCTGCGCCGAAAGGCAACCCGAAGCTCAGGGTCATCCTTTCCGGTGCCAAGGCATGTTGCGCCGATATGGACAAAGGCCGTTGCCCCAAGACAGATGTGTCCCGCACCTTCGGCC
>JBARVN010000073.1:0-55230 GCA_049646285.1 Albidovulum sp.
GGTCCGGGGGCAGCGCCCCCGGGGGTCTCAGATACGCTCGATGGCCAGCGCAATCCCCTGCCCGCCGCCGATGCACATGGTGATCAACGCGCGCTTGCCGCCTATACGCTCCAGCTCATAAAGCGCCTTGATGGCAATGATTGCACCGGAGGCTCCGACCGGATGGCCGAGAGCAATAGCGCCGCCATTTGGGTTGACCCGGGCCGCATCAAGACCAAGCCCCTTGGACACCGCCAACGCCTGGGCTGCAAAGGCCTCATTGGATTCGATCACATCGAAATCACTGACCGTCAGCCCCGTGCGTGCCAGCAACGCCTCAACGGCGGGTACCGGGCCGATACCCATCACCTCTGGGCGCACCCCGGCATGGGCATAGCCCAGAATACGGGCCCTTGGTGTCAGCCCGGCTTTTGACGCAGCCGTTGCACGGGCCAACACCAGCGCTCCTGCGCCGTCATTGATGCCACTGGCATTGCCTGCGGTGACCGTGCCGTCTTTTTGAAAGACGGCTCTCAATCCTCCCAGTGCCTCAAGGCTTGTCGCCTTCGGATGCTCATCTTTGTCAAAAACCACGGTCCCCTTGCGGGACGTGATCTCGACCGGTGTGATCTGATCTTTAAAGCGGCCCTCGGCAATCGCCTTTGCCGCACGCTGCTGGCTTTCCAGTGCGAAAGCATCCTGCGCGGCACGGGTGATGCCGTGCTCGGCCGCCACATTCTCGGCCGTGACACCCATATGGCCGGTACCAAAGGGGCAGGTCAGCGCACCGGTCATCATATCCAGCGCCCGTGTGTCGCCCATCTTCTGACCCCAACGGGCGGCTTGCATCACGTAGGGCGACCGGCTCATGCACTCGGCCCCACCGGCCAGCGCGAAATCGGCATCGCCCAGCATCAACGACTGAGCGGCAGAGACAATCGCCTGTAGCCCTGACCCACAAAGCCGGTTTACGTTCATTGCCGGTGTGCCGTTTGGCACCCCCGCCTCAATCGCCGCAACACGGCTCAGATACATATCGCGCGGTTCGGTGTTGATCACATGGCCAAAGACCACATGGCCGATCTGCGCGCCCTCAACCCCTGCCCGCTCCATCGCTGCTTTGGAGGCCACAGTTGCAAGATCAATCGGGGGCACTCCGGCCAGACTGCCACCAAACGTTCCGATCGCCGTACGGGCCCCGGACAGGATTACGATATCGTCGCTCATGGCAGCACTCCTTCAAATGTCAGACTTATACTAGTCATCGCGATTTATTGTGACCAGCGTGATTTCAGGCGGTTGCAAAATACGCAGCGGCACGCCGGAATAGCCGATGCCACCCGAAACGATCATATGGCGGCCGTCTTCCTCAATGTGCCCCCAGGCGTAGCGGCCGCCATGGGCCGAGGGCGTCAGCGGACGCCAGCCAAGAAAGTTCGCCTGCCCGCCATGTGTGTGACCAGACACCTGCAAGATCGGGCGCCTGTCGCCCAGAGCGAAATAATCCGGCTCATGCGCCATGAGAATCACGGGGGCCCCATCCGGAACATCGGCGAAGGCTGCGGCAGGATCCTCGAAGCCCGGCTTGCGCATATGCTTGCGGGCATGTTGGCTGTCGATCCCGGCAACCCAGAACGGGGTACCGCGATGGTGAAGTAGCATAGACCGGTTCGACAACAGGGCGATGGGGCTTTTCTCTAACGCGTCAGCAACCGAATTTTGTGCGAACCTGGTCTTTCGGGACAAAGCGCAATCCCACCAATCGTGATTGCCCAACACGGCCGCTACACCCAAAGGCGCGGTCAATTGACTGAGCATGGCCACGATGGGTTCTGCCGGCACTGACCAAGCCGGCAACCGCCGGTCAACGATGAAATCACCGGGCAGCAAGATCAGATCAGCGCCCAGCGCGTTGACCATTTCAACAATCCGGGCAAGTGAGGCGAGCGGCGTCCATGGCCTGCAAATGTGAAAGTCCGAGACGATGGCAATGCGGATCTCTGGCAGGTCCCAACGCGGATCGGAAATGCGATGAGACACAAGACGGGGATTGCAAAAGGCGGTCAGAGGGGCAAAGCCACGACGGGGGCGTGCAGCTTTCGATTCTGACTGTCGCATGCATCCTCCTGTTCCGCTTCATTCTTCTTCAGTGACGCCTGCGCTCAGGTTGTCATGGCGTGCCTTGATACCTAGCGAACAGGTAAAATCTCTCGCCGCCCGGTCGGTGTCAGCTGCCAGACCCGACGGTTCTCGATCACAACAACGCTCAGAGCCTTCCCATAGCCCGCACCTGTGTCGATGTTCACGCGATTGCCGTGGTGGCTGACCGCATCGACCGGGGTGTGCCCATGCACCACTAAAAAACCGTGGTCGCTTGGATCATCGTGAAACTCGCGCCGGATCCACAGCAAGTCATCCTCTGACTGGTTCTCAAACGGCACGCCGGGGCGGATGCCCGCATGAACATAAAGCACGTCACCCACACGTTGAAACAGCGGCAAATCCGTCAGAAAATCAATATGTGCAGCGGGCACATGAACCAACGCCTGCTCATGCAGATCCAACAATGACCGCTCGCCCGCGCCTTCCACGCCATATGATGCAAGGGTCGTGCCACCACCAAGCCGGGGATGGACCCAATGCAGGTCCGTGCGAAGGCCCGGATCATGGCTGTCGGGATCCCTCATGAACCCGGCAAACATCCGGTCATGATTGCCTTTGAGAACAGTCCAGCGCTCCCCTCGCGCGATCCCTTCCGTCAGATAATCAATCACGCCGCGGCTGTCCGGCCCCCGGTCGACAAGATCGCCGATATGGATCACCGGCGCTTTTGCATCACCAACGCGGGCCCGATCTTGCACAATCAGGTGATGCGCCTCGTCCAGCTTGTCAGTGTGGCCGTGAATATCGCCGATGGCGTAGCTGCGCATTAAGACCCACCCCTTAAACCGGGCGGACACTAGCCCGGTCATAGAGGGGGTGCAACTGCCTGTTCCGGTAGAGCGTGTTCTGCGTGTGGATCGGGCAAAAAACGCATAGGAGTGGGTGTTCACATCTCCACTCCAGCGCCAAAACGCGACCATACCTTCAGGCCCAGTTCGAAAGGCATGCGGCATCAGGCTTGGGTGATGGATCATGTCACCTGTGCCGCGCATGCGGGTATCGTCCTCGGCCGTCCAAAGCGACTGGCCAGCAAGGATCACATAGGTCTCATCAGCATCGTGGTTGTGCAGAGAATAGTAGCTGTTGGATTTTTTTAAACCAGACCCAGCCGGATATCTGGGGCAATGATCGGTCCATCGGGCGACACAAGCACGGCCACGTCCGAAATGTGTGCCGCATCATCGTCAAGACCTTGGGCAGTGCCACCTCCTGTCCATGGCAGCAAAAGCGAAGCGCAATGGCATATCGTCCGGCACGCGCATATCATGTCGTGTCGCCATTTCGTGACGCTTAGATATGAGCCAACCGACAGGCGCCACATCCTGGAAAGCGATCCAATGAGGGCCGTATTTAATACAGCCTGACTAGGTGCAGTTGAGGGCAAGGCAGGCTAAAACCCACCCTGCCGGCGCTTATCGACGTGACCCCAGCGATAGGGAGGGGCTAGACGTCAAACACAAGCTCTCTGACCTGCTCGAACATACCGGTCGCAGTCAGAGTCTGCAGCACTTCGGCCTTGGGTGCCTCATCGAGGTAAAGCAGCGCAATTGCTTCGCGCCCGCGTTCGGAACGACCCAATGTAAAGTTCGCGATATTGACCCCCGCTGCCCCAAGCGTCTGACCCAGCGTGCCGATAATTCCAGGCACATCTGCATTGGTGGTATAAAGCATATGCGCTCCAATCTCAGCATCGATATTGATGCCTTTGATCTGGATAAAGCGCGGCTTGCCGTCACTGAAGACCGTTCCTGCAATCGAGCGTTCGCGTGTGTCCGTCACTACGGTCAGCTTCATGTAGCCTTCAAAGACACCGCTTTTTTCCTGACGTGTGGTCGCGATTTTAACGCCGCGTTCGCGCGCAATTACTGGGGCCGAAACCATGTTCACGTCGGGGTTGGTGGCCTTCATGATCCCTGAAATTGCGCCACAATTCAATGCCTCAAGGTTCATATGGCTGACGTTGCCGTCGTACAGAACGTTGATGGCGCGGATGGGTTCATCCGTCATCTGCCCGGCAAAAGCACCAAGATGGCTGGATAGTTTCAACCACGGCCCCATAACGGCGGCTTCCTCGGCCGTGACCGACGGCATGTTAAGCGCGTTTTGCACCGCACCCGTCAACAGATAGTCAGACATCTGTTCGGCGACCTGAAGCGCGACATTTTCTTGTGCCTCGGTAGTAGCTGCCCCCAGATGCGGTGTAACAACAACGTTGGGCAGGTGGAATAGCGGGCTGTTTGTCGCGGGTTCCACCTCAAATACGTCAAAGGCTGCGCCTGCGACATGGCCCGATTTCAGCGCCTCGGCCAATGCCGCTTCATCCACCAGACCACCGCGTGCGCAGTTGATGATGCGCACGCCCTTCTTGGTCTTGGCGATGTTTTCGGCCGACAGGATGTTGCGGGTCTTGTCGGTCAGCGGCACATGCAGCGTGATGAAATCGGCGCGGGCAAGCAGCTCATCCAGTTCCACCTTTGTGACACCCATCTGCTTGGCACGTTCCTCGGACAGGAACGGATCATAGGCCACAACCTTCATATGCAAGCCCAAAGCCCGGTCACAGACGATGCCACCAATATTGCCCGCGCCGATCACGCCGAGGGTCTTGTTGAATAACTCGACGCCCATAAAGCGGTTCTTTTCCCACTTGCCGTCATGGGTCGAGGTGCTGGCCTCCGGCAATTGCCGGGCCACGGCGAACATCATCGCGATGGCATGTTCGGCGGTGGTGACCGAATTACCGAAAGGCGTGTTCATCACGATCACACCTTTTTTCGACGCCGCCGGAATATCGACATTATCGACACCAATCCCGGCGCGGGCGATGACCTTGAGGTTATCGGCGGCCGCAAGGATCTTTTCGGTGACCTTGGTGGCCGAGCGGATGGCAAGGCCGTCATATTTGCCGATCACCGCCAAAAGGCGGTCTTTATCCTTGCCCAGATCGGGTTCGAAATCGACATCAATTCCCCGGTCGCGAAAGATCTGCACGGCGGTTTCGGAAAGCTTGTCGGAGACGAGTACTTTGGGAGCCATTTTTTAGGTATCCTGTCATGCCCGCAATGGCGGGTATCGGTGTAAAGCCCCCGCTGGCGCGGGGGTGACAATTCAGGGGATCAGGCCGCGACGGATTGCGCGGAGATCTCGGCCATGAAGGCCCATTCGATCCAGGGCATCAGCGCCTTGACGTCCGAGGTTTCGACCGTCGAACCGCACCAGATGCGCAGGCCCGGGGGCGCGTCACGATACGCACCGGCATCAAGGGCGACGCCCTCTTTCTCCAGCCTTTTCGCAACCGCCTTGGCAAAACTCGCACCATCGGCGATACGAGGATCGGTGAATTTCAGACACACGCTTGTGGTCGAGGCCGTTGCCGGATCAACCGCCAGATCGGCGATCCAATCCTTGTCGGCGATGAAATCCCGCACCGCACCGGCATTGGCATTGGCCCGTGCGATCAGGGCCGCCCGCCCGCCGATGCTTTGCGCCCATTTCAACGCCACAAGATAATCCTCAACCGCCAGCATCGAGGGCGTATTGATCGTCTCGCCTTTGAAAATGCCCTCGATCAGCTTGCCGCCCTTGGTCAGGCGGAAGATCTTGGGCAAGGGCCATGCGGGCGTATAGCTTTCAAGCCGCTCGACCGCGCGCGGGCTGAGGATCAGCATACCATGCGCGCCTTCGCCGCCCAGCACCTTTTGCCAAGAAAAGCTCACCACATCGAGCTTGTCGAAGGGCAGATCCATCGCGAAGGCGGCCGACGTGGCGTCGCAGATCGTCAGGCCCTGACGATCGGCCGGGATCGCATCGCCACTTGGCAAGCGCACGCCCGACGTCGTGCCATTCCAGGTGAACACCACATCACGGTCAAAATCGACCTCGGCGAAATCGACGATCTCTCCGTAGGGCGCGTTGCGAACCGTGGCATCCAGTTTCAGCTGTTTGACCACATCCGTCACCCAGCCTTCGCCAAAGCTTTCCCAGGCCAGCATTTCAACCGGACGTGCACCCAGCAGGGACCAGAGCGCCATTTCCACGGCCCCGGTATCCGAACCCGGCACGATGCCGATCCGGTAGCCTTCGGGCACACCCAGCACCTCGCGTGTCAGCGCAATTGCTTCGGCCAGTTTGGATTTGCCCTGGGCTGCGCGATGCGACCGGCCCAAAGGCGCGTCCGACAACATATCAAGCGAATACCCGGGGATTTTGGCGCAAGGGCCAGATGAAAAGCGCGGATTGACCGGCCGCGCGGCCGGGGTCTTAATCTTAGTCATGCTATCCTTCCAGATAAGCGCCCTACGTTGGGGTAGGGTGTCCCACCGCCGGAGATAGAGCGCCGTCGCGCCGGCCACAAGCCGAATTATCACGCCACAGCGTCACTTTGATCGCTAAAAACGACGTGGGTGACCACTATCGGAAACTTGCGCCCGCCTGAGGCCCAACCATCCCAGCGAGCCAGTCGATCACGGCGCGGACATGCGCCATGCCGCGCTGATCGCGATGCCCGATCAGCCACAGCTCGCGCGCGGGCGGGGGGTCGGGCATGGCAAGGGCGGTCAGGCGCGGGTCGGCATCGGCGATGGTGAGGGGCAGCAATGCCGTCCCCTGCCCCGCAGCGGCGGCTTCCAGCGCGGTTTCGGCGTCGCTGACCCTGATCGCCGCGCGGCGGGCAGCCCCGGCGCGAAGCCGCGCCTCGGCCCAGCGTGCGGGTGACAGATCGGCGCGATCCTCGCCATAGCTGATCAGCGGCGCATCAGCGGCACCAGAATGCGCGCCGTAAAGCCCGTAGCCCAGATCGCCCAGATGTCGGGTCCAAAGCGTATGGCCCCCGGTTTGGGGCCGCGCCAGACGTAGTGCCAGATCCGCATCTCGGCGCGTAAGGTTAAGGTTGCGGTTTTCGGCGACAAGGTCCAGCTCCAGCCCCGGATGCGCCTCGAAGAGCGCACCGAGCTGCGGGGCAAGCAGGCGGTTGGCAAGGATCGGCACCGCGGTCAGCCGCACCGTGCCTGTCACAGTGCCGCGCCCCAAGCCCGCAGCCTCGGTCAGCCGTCGCATCTCATCTTCCATGCGTTCGGCATGATCGGCGGCTTGCCGTCCAAGTGGCGTCAACAGCAGCGCTCCATCGGCACCGCGATGCAGTAGTTTGGCACCAAACTGATCGTGCAGCGCCCGCATCCGGCGCGAAACGGTCGTTTCATCTACACCAAGCTGCCGCGCCGCGCCGGTAAAGCTGCCGCTGCGGCTGACCGCCAGAAGAACGCGCAGGTGATCCCAATCCGCTATCTGCACATTTGCAGCTTAAATCGGTATATCTTCGCCTTCAATCTGCATCTGTGCAGGCGCATTCTTGCACCAGACAACAGGAGATGCCTCATGCACTATGTCATATTGCTTGAAGACAACGCCACGGCAGACCCCGGCATTCGGGCAAGGCTGATGCCGGATCACCTGAGATTTCTCGAGGCCAATGGCGATCATATCCTTGCCGCAGGCCCGCTGAAGGACGAAAGCGGCGCCCCCGCGGGCGGGATCTGGGTCATCGAGGCCGAAAACGTCCACGTGGCTGGGCAACTGATCCGGGAAGACCCCTTCTGGCCCACCGGGTTGCGCCAGTCCTGGCGCGTGCTGGAATGGACACGGGTTTTTGCCGATGGCGCGCGATTGATCCAGCCGGGATGAATTCGCGCCACTGGTCTTGCGGCCGGTTTCGTGATTATTGCCCTGCAACAGACCTACTGCAAACGGGGCGCCCATGCTTATCGCGACACTTCTGGCCAATCCAGCCCGCGCCGACCTGGGCCGCGCCGCGGTGGAATCGCTGCGCGATGCCTGGGGCGGGGGCGAGGCGCATTGGCTCAACCCCGGTATCGCGGCGGAATTTGCCGTAGCGGCGATGCCCGCAAACCGCTGGGAGGTCTGGCAAGGCCTGCAGGGGATTGGCGTCGATCTGGTGGTTCTGCCCGCGACGGGGCGGCGCAAGAAGATGCTTCTGGCCGATATGGACAGCACGATGATCGGACAAGAATGCATTGATGAGCTGGCCGATATGGCGGGTAAAGGCGCCCGTGTCGCCGCAATCACTGCCCGCGCGATGAATGGCGAACTGGATTTCGAAGCGGCGCTGATCGAACGTGTGGACCTGTTGCGCAACCTGCCCGAGCCTGTGATCGCGCAGGTTTTGGCCGAACGCATCACCTACACGCCGGGCGGGCGCGAACTGATCGCGACGATGAAGGCAAATGGCGGCTATGCAGCGCTGGTCTCGGGCGGGTTCACGGCCTTTACCGAGGCGGTTGCGGCACATCTGGGGTTTGACGAGCACCGCGCCAACCGGCTTATCACCTCATGCGGCAAGCTGACGGGAGAGGTCGCCATGCCGATCCTCGGGCGCGAAGCCAAGGTGGCAGCGCTGAACGAGATCAGCGCAAAGCTTGGCATTGGCCATGATGCTGTGATGGCGGTGGGCGACGGCGCCAATGATCTTGGCATGCTGGGTCTTGCGGGCGCGGGGGTAGCGCTGCACGCCAAGCCAACCGTTGCCGCCCAATGCAGCATCCGCATTAATCATGGCGACCTGACCGCGTTGCTCTATATTCAGGGCTATGCGCTTGGCGAGTTCGCGTGAAGACACACGCAAACGGTGACTGATCACGATCAGCCGGTGCGCATTTCCCTGTCACAAGCAATTTGGGAGGAAGCAATGCCAAATTTCATCTTCGCCTATCATGGCGGCAATACGCCTGATACGCCGGAAGAAGGCGAAAAGGTCATGGCTGCGTGGAACAGTTGGTATGCCGATATGGGCACGGCTGTGATTGAAGGCGGCGGACCCGTCGGTCAGTCAAGCACAGTTTCAAAAACCGGTGTGGCCGAAAATGGCGGTGCCAATCCGCTATCGGGATATTCGGTGATTTCTGCCGCCGATATGATGGCGGCTTGCGCGATGGCAAAAAACTGCCCGATGGTCAAAGATGGCACAGGCAGCGTAGAAATCGCAGAAGTCTTTCAGATGTAGTTATCCGACTTCCGCAGATTGGCAATGTGACCTCAGGAAGCAAACCCCGGGGCAAGCCTCAGCTCTCCTGTGGCGATGCCACGCCGGTTTAGCTGTGGCCCGGTCAGGTATTTCGCCACCACCGGGTCAGCAGCGTCAAGCGCCCCCAGCCGGACCAGCAGGGCGGTGATCGCCGCCTCGGACGCACGCGTGCCGCCATCAAGGATCTTGACGGCGATGCCGCGCTTTTGCGCAGGCATTATCGCCACGAACACCGCCTCGGCCCCGGTTTTGACAGCTGCACGGCCGCCCATCGCGCGCATCAGATTGGTGCAGGCACGACCCGACCCGGCCACAAGCTCTGGATACATCGTCATTGCCCGGGTCAGGCGGCTCGCGGCGCGTTCACGGCGTGAACCGTCCGGATTGGCCCCCGCAAAGAATCCCATGGCGCGGGCAAGCCCGTGCATCGTCGTGGCGTAGTTTGGCGCAGAGCAGCCATCAATCCCATATCCGGGCGACGTAAGGCTGGTGACGTCTTCGAATGCGGCGCGAGCAGCAAGCTGCACGGGATGAAGTGGGTCCACGTATTCGGGCCCGGCGTTCAGATGCAGCCCGAGCGTCAGGAAACCTGCGTGTTTGCCCGAGCAATTGTTGTGGATCTGACATGGAGACGTGTCGGAGCAGATCAGGCCCTTACGGGCCACAAAATCATCCGGCATCTGTGGGCCGCAACGCAGATCTGCCTCGGCAAGGCCAAGATCCGCCAGCCAGGTCGTTACCGGCCCAGTATGGATTTCAGCGCCATTGTGACTGGCGCAGGCAAGAGCCAGTTGCGCATCCGTCAGCCCGTACCGGTCGGCAGCACCACTTTCGATCAGCGGCAGCGCTTGGATCATCTTGCATGACGATCGTGGAAAAATCACCGCATCGGGATCGCCCCATGCCTCAGTGATTTCGCCCGATGCGTCACAGACTACTGCATGGCCGGCATGGACACTTTCCAAAATTCCACCGCGCCAAAGCTCAATCATCGGGGCCGCTGTCATCTATCCATACCTCTTGCGCAATTTTCCGCCAGCGGGGCTTTTCCCCCGGGCCAAATTCAGGATATGACGTGCATACCGAGTTGGACCGCGCCCCGCTATCTAAAAACCACCAAAACGGTGCGGGCGATGCGCGACGAGCAGGCAAAACGGCTGGAGGCTTCTGGACTATGACATCACCGCTATCCCTCAAAACAAGTGCTTTATTTATGAGCGTGGCGCTGGCCTTTATGGGCCCCACTCAGCCTTTGTTCGGCCAAGTCTCCACCAACCGGGTTGCCGCCGAGACGGATTGGAGCGTTTTTGTTGATGAAGGCCCCAAAGAATGTTGGGGGGTTTCAGCACCAAAGCAGAGCGAAAACACAAAGAACGGAGCACCCACATCAGTACGACGTGGCGATATATTGTTGTTTGTCACCTACCGGCCCGGTGCTGCGGGCGAAGTGTCCTTTACGGGTGGGTATCCCTTTGCCGGTGGCTCGAATGTAAACCTCGATATTGGGGGCGCTAAGTTCGACTTGATAACCGATGGAGAATGGGCCTGGTCAGGATCACCCGAGGAAGACGCAAAGATCATCGGCAGCCTGAAAGCCGGAGTTTCAGCGGTTTTGACGGCAAGGTCGAGCCGTGGAACGCAAACCAAGGACAGCTTTTCGCTTCTGGGTGTGAGTGCCGCACTTGACGAGGCAGCAAAGCGCTGCGCCGGCTAAGGCGGTTTCCAAGCAAATATAATTCGCGCTGTCCAATAGTTGCTCTAGGTTTTGCACAACCGCCTATTTGTTTTGTGTGCAAAATCGGGACGCTCACGTCTGCGCGTGCGTGCAACCATCGGCTATACCGTTTTGTGATGTGAGCACCGATAGACGGGCCGTGCACCAGACGCTAGGCTCGGCCCTGTCTCTGGCGTCAAAGAGACAGCTATAAAGGCGGAAACTGCCATGAAATCTATGCTTCTTGCGGTGTCAGTGTTGCTTGTGTCCTTTGTCAGCCCAGCGCTGGCGGGTTGCGGAGACGGAGCTGCCCCCGGTGTCGACTGGAGCGGGTGCACCAAGAAGATTATCATCATGCGCGGCACTAATTTGGGCGGAGCCAACCTGTCGGATAGCAATCTGACGAGCACGGACCTGCGTGAAGCCAATCTTAGCGATGCAATTCTGGATCAAGCAAACCTGACGTCGGCATCGTTCGGACAGGCGAACATCACCAAAGCTTCTCTTTTCAAGGCTTTTGGATACCGCACCAATTTCTCGGGCGCCGATTTGTCACACGCTAAAATGGGTTTTGCCGAACTTTACCGGGCCAACTTTGCCGGATCGATCCTGACGGGTGCCGATTTGTCCCATGCGGGGCTTCCGCGCGCAGATTTCAGCGGTGCGAACCTGGCCGGTGCGGATCTGGCAAAATCTGATGCCATTCGGGCAAATTTTGAAAATGCGGACCTTACTGACGTAAGTTTCGCCTATGCAATCCTTGCCCGCGCCACGTTTCGGGGCGCGATACTTGGGGGCGCGGACATGTCTCAAGCGCATCTCTACCGCGCTGAACTGGCCGGTGCGGATCTGAGTGAGGTTAAGGGGTTGCTTCAGTACCAGATTTTACAAACCTGTGGTGATGAAACGACGGTGTTGCCGGAAGGGCTGGTTGCCCCAGACGGCTGGCCTTGCGTCGATTGACCGCAATTAGATGGCCGGTTTGGGCATCACACTGAAACTGCACCACACCTTCACCCTGCCGACGTGATCCTTTGCAGCGTCGCCGGTAGCACACTGCTCCGCGTAAGTTAGGTCCGTGTTAAGGTCGCACTGGTAAGTCTGACCTTGGGTGAAGAAAAGGTTGGTGGGATGGGTGCGCAATCAAATGCGGCGCCAGTCATCATCAAGCGAAAGAAGGTCATTGCCGGCGGAGGGCACCACGGAGGGGCGTGGAAAGTTGCCTACGCCGATTTCGTAACCGCGATGATGGCCTTTTTTATGCTGATGTGGCTGCTGAACGCGACGACTGAAAAACAACGCAAGGGCATCGCGGATTATTTTAGCCCGACAATCCCATTGTCCCGCATTTCAGGCGGCGGCGATGGGTCCTTCGGCGGCGATTCCGTCTTTTCCGAAGATCAAATTGCCCAGAACGGCACAGGCGGGTCTAGCGTAAAGCCCAGCGAAGAGCGTCAAGCCAGGGGTCAGACTGGCACCAATACGTCTGATGAGGCCGAGAAAGCTGCCGAAGCAGAAGCGATGCGCAAAATCGAAGCTGCCTTGATGGGTGTTGGTGGTGAAAGCATGGTCAGCGAACAGGCCTCTCGCCACATTGTAACCCGCGTCACGGATGAAGGCCTGATCGTCGAAATTTTCGATCTGGAAGATGAGCCGCTGTTTCAGCCCGGAACTGATGACCCGGCCCCGATTCTTGAAGAAATGGCGGCGATGCTGGTGAATGTCTTTGCGCTGGTCGATAACCAGGTGGCCGTGAATGGTCATATCCGCGCCTTGCCAGAAGTGCTGTTGAAAAACCCGTCTTGGGATCTTTCGGCCACGCGCGCCATGCGTACCCGCTTGCTGCTAGAGGCAGGGGGCCTGCCCCCAGCACGCATGCAGCGCATAACCGGCTATGCAGATCGCAAACCTGCGCTAAGCAACCCGATGGCGCCGCGCAACAACCGGCTAGAGGTGATTTTACTGCGCTCACGAAGGTGAAGTCCGAAGGATTTTATACGTTAGGGCGATATTAAGCCGCAGCACTGCATGGTCTGCCCAATCGACGGACGCAGCAGCAGAAAGGCGGCACACCATGTCCATCTCTTCCTCGCTTAACGCCGGCGTGGCGGGCCTCAGCGCCAATGCCACGCGTTTGGCCACGATTTCCGACAACATCGCGAATTCTGGCACATATGGATATAAGCGCGCCTCGGCGGATTTTGAGAACTTCGTCATCAGTCAGGCCCGCGGCGCCGGAACCTATTCGGCCGGCGGCGTGCGCGCGTCGACCACGCGCCTGATTGACGAGCACGGCGCATTGGTTGGCACCTCGAACGCGCTGGATCTGGCGGTGTCAGGGCGCGGAATGCTGCCGGTAACTTCGGCGGTTTCGCTCAATTCCTTTTCGGGCGGGGCGCAGCCCTTGATGATGACAACGACGGGCGGGTTCCGCCCTGATGCCGAAGGAGTGTTGCGCACGGAATCGGGGCTGGTTCTGCTGGGTTGGCCTGCCAATGCGGATGGAACCATCCCGGTGTTGCCTCGCGACACAGTCTCGGGCCTGCAGCCGGTGGTGATCAACGCCAACCAGACTGCCGGTGATCCGACCACCACGATGAACCTGGGCGTCAACCTGCCCGCGACAGCGACTGAGGCCGGGGCCAGCGGATCGGCATTGCCGCTGTCGGTCGAGTATTTTGGCAACCTCGGCACCTCTGATACGCTTGATATCACGTTCACACCTTCTGTGCCGGGTGTTGGCGCGTCCAACACATGGACGATGGAAGTTCGCGATTCTGCGCAGGCCGGCGCCCTTATCGGGGAATACACGCTGGTGTTTGATGACACCCGGGCCAATGGTGGCTCTCTTGCGTCGGTCACGACAGTTTCGGGCGGCGCCTATGACCCGGTAACAGGATCGCTTGCCCTGACCGTCTTTGGCGGGCCAATGACGATGACCATCGGCAGGCTGGGCGATCCAAACGGATTGACGCAGCTATCCGACAGTTTTGCGCCAACCTCTATTACCAAAGACGGCTCTCCTGTGGGCAATCTGACAACGGTCGAGGTAGATGAAAACGGATATGTCACCGCTACATACGACACAGGATTTACTCGGCGTATCTATCAGGTGCCGGTAGTGGACGTGCCCAATCCGAACGGACTAATTGCGCTTAACAACCAGACATTCCAAGTTTCGCCTGATTCCGGGTCATTTTTCTTGTGGGATGCGGGCGACGGACCCACCGGCTCGGTCGTGGGCTATGCGCGCGAAGGATCCGCCACCGATGTTGCCGCCGAGCTTACGGCATTGATCCAGACGCAGCGGGCCTATTCGTCAAATGCAAAAGTCATTCAGACCGTTGATGAAATGCTGCAAGAAACCACGAATATCAAGCGTTGATCCGGACGGGTGGGGCCATAAACCGGAGCCAAACACATGAGCCTATCCGCATCACTCGCCAACGCATTGTCGGGCCTAACCGCCACGTCCCGACGGGCCGAGATCGTGTCATCAAACGTGTCGAACGCGCTGACCGAAGGCTACGCGCGGCGCGAAGTTCACCTGTCGCCGCAATCGCTTGGCGGCACCGGCGCTGGCGTGCGGATCGATGGGGTCACCCGGTCGGTCAACATTGCCGTTTTGTCGGACCGGCGGTTGGCCGATGCCGAGACGGGCAATGCCGGATTCAAAACCAACTTCCTGTCCCGGGTAGAAGAGCTGATCGGTCAGCCCGGTGATGCCGGCTCTCTTTCTGATCGCGTTGCCGCATTTGAGGCAGCGCTGGTGCAAGCCGCAAGCAGGCCCGACAGTCAGGCCCGCCTGCAAAGCACTGTCGATGCGGCCAACAGTTTAGCGGGTTTTCTCAATACGCTGAGCGATGATGTCCAGCAGGCCCGCATGGATGCCGATGACGGAATCGAACAGCAGGTCCGCAGTCTGAACGAAACACTCGGCCAGATCGACCGGCTGAATGCCGAAATACTCGCCCAGCGCGCCTCCGGGCGCGATGCAACCGCACTGATGGATCAGCGCCAGACCATGGTTGACCGGGTCGCTACAATCGTGCCGGTGCGCGAAGTCATGCGCGATCATGATCAGATCGCCCTGTTCACCACCGGCGGTGCGATCTTGCTAGAAGGCAACCCTGCGGTGATCGGATTTACACCCGTTGGCGTGATCACACCGGATATGACCCTTGCATCGGGTGCATTGTTCGGGCTGACGATCAATGGCACACCGGTTCCCTCATCGGATCAAGGCGTGCTGGGGGGCGGCAATCTTGGGGCAATGTTCGCAATCCGCGATGATCTGGCGCCGCAAGCGCAAAGCCAGCTTGATGCGCTGGCCCGCGATCTGATCGAGCGCTTTGAAAGCCCTGCTGTTGATCCGACGTTGCCCCCCGGCTTGCCGGGGCTGTTCACCGATGCAGGTACGGTGTTGAACACCACTTTGGAAGAAGGATTGGCCGGGCGCATTCGGATAAATGCGCTGGTCGATCCGGCGCAGGGCGGTGACCTATGGCGCATGCGTGCGGGGCTTGGCGCCACAGGCCCCGGGAATGTAGGTGACGCGACGCTTCTAAATGCGTTGAGCGATGCCATGTCCCAAAGCAAAGTGCCCGGCTCGGGTGCTTTTATCGGCGCGGCGCGGTCCGCTTCGGGGCTGGCAGCCGATGTGCTGTCGGGCATCGCCAGCGCGCGCCAGCAATCGGAATTCCGCGAAAGTTATTCTACAGCCCGGCAAGAGGCCCTGACGGAAATGCAACTGGCAGACGGGGTTGATACAGACGCCGAGATGCAGAACCTGTTGCTGGTCGAGCAGGCGTTTTCGGCCAATGCCCGTGTGATCCAGACCATCGATGAGCTCATCCAACAACTTATCAGGCTCTAGGCAATGAATTATGTCTCAATAGGCGATATGGCTCAGGCGTATCAAATGCGCCGCCATAATGTAGAACTTCAAAAGCACCTTATGCGCCTGTCGGAAGAACTGACAAGCGGCAAGAAGTCAGACATGGCAGAAGCGGTGTCTGGCGATTTCAAAGCGCTCGCTGGCATTGAGCGCAGCCTGAAGACCCTTGATGCTTATAAGACCGCAACGGATGAGGCGGGGCTATTCACTCAAGCGCTGCAAACGGCGCTCGACACGGCCCAGACAATGACGACCGAGCTTGCGCCGTCACTGTTGATGGCCGGCACCAATGGCGGGGTGACACTGGTCGATACCACCACGCATGATGCGCGGCAAAAGTTCCATACGGTCGTCTCGGCACTGAATACCCAGATCGCGGATCGCTATCTTTTGTCGGGCGATGCAACGGATCAAAAGCCCATCAGCGGCTCGCAAGATATTCTCGATGCGTTGATGGTGGCTGTGACCGGTCAGGTGAGCGCAAGTGGCGTAGAGGCCGCTGTGGCCAGCTGGTTTGACGCGCCTTTGGGGGGCGGCGGCTATCTTGATACGATCTATGGCGGCGCGGCCACACCGCTTGCCGCCTTTCAGATCGGCCTCGGCAGCGCCAGCCAGATGGATGTGACCGCTGCAGACCCGACAATCCGTGACCTCTTGGAAGGGTTGGCTTTGGGGGCACTGGTGGCCGAGGGCGTATTGCCCGGCGACGCCACCAGCCGCGCGCTTCTGGCACGACACTCCGGCGAGGCGCTGATTGCATCAGGCACTCAACTTGCCGGCCTGCGTGCCCGCGTAGGCACCGTCGAAGCCCACATTGCCACTACGGCCACGCGCAATGCGGCCGAAACCTCGGCGTTGCAGATCGCCCGGACAGCGATCACTGCGGCAGATCCCTATGAAACAGCAAGCGCACTTGAGGCGGTCCAGGACCAGCTTGAGACGCTCTATACCCTCACAGCGCGGCTTTCGCGCCTGTCATTGGCGGATATATTGAGATGAGATTACTTGCGGTGTTGGTTATTTGGCTCTGCGCGGGGTATGCATCTGCATCCCCGATCCGGATCAAGGATCTGGTGGAGTTTGACGGCGTTCGCGGCAACGATCTGGTCGGCTACGGCCTTGTCGTGGGCTTGAACGGGACCGGTGACGGCATCCGTAACGCGCCCTTCACAGAAGAAATCATGTCAAACATCCTTGAACGACTAGGGGTCAATATCACCGGTGAAAGCTTTCGGCCCAAGAATGTCGCGGCGGTGTTTGTCACCGCGACCCTGCCGCCCTTTGCGCGGGCGGGCGGGCAGATCGATGTGACAGTATCGGCCATTGGTGACGCCAAAAGCCTTTTGGGTGGTACATTGGTTATGACACCTCTCAATGCCGCCGATGGGGAAATTTATGCGGTGGCACAAGGCACGATCATCGCGGGCGGTGCCTCTGCCGAGGGTCAGGGCGCGAGCGTTGTGCAAGGTGTGCCGACGGCCGGATCGATCCCTTCGGGCGCGCGGGTGGAACGCGAGATTGCCTTTGATTTCGCCGGACTGAATGCGGTTCGTCTGGCGTTGCGCAACCCTGATTTTACCACTGCTGGCCGCATCGAAGCGGTGATTAACGGCGAATTTGGGCGTCCAGTTGCGGTGATGACTGATTCCGGGACGGTTGCTCTGGACATGCGCGCAACCCGCATGACGTCGCCCGCCCATGTATTGGGCCGCATCGAGAATCTGTTGGTTGAGCCTGAGCGGCGCGCACGGGTCGTCGTGGATCAACGCTCGGGCACCATTGTGATGGGGTCAGACGTCCGCATCAGCCGGGTTGCGGTTAGTCAGGGCAACCTGACGCTGCGGATTGAGGAAAGCCCGGTCGTGGTGCAACCCAATCCCTTTTCTCAGGGAGAAACAGTTGTCGTGCCGCGCACTGCCGCATCTATTGAAGAGGAGCCGGGGATTGGTATGGCTGAGATCAAAGAGGCCTCATCGCTTTCGGAAGTGGTGGCTGGCATGAACGCACTCGGCGTCACCCCGCGCGACATGATCGACATTCTTAAAAGCATCAATGCAGCAGGTGCGCTGCACGCAGAGTTTCTTGTCCAATAGTAGTGGCGAGGGTAGCGCACTGCCTGACTTGCCAACGGCTGGATCCCTTACCCAAGCGATCTTGTGATTAGTGTCTACCCGTTCGCAAAGGGCAGCATCGAGATCTGAAGTCGCGACCAACAGCCCCTAAGGGCGGCTTTCAAAAATAGCTGCGAACCAGCGCGCCAGAGATCAGCGCCCAGCCATCGGCCACGACAAAAAACGCCAGCTTGAATGGCAGCGCCACCACCGCAGGCGGCACCATCATCATCCCCATCGACATCAGCACGGCCGAGACCACAAGGTCGATGATGAGGAAGGGCAGATAGATCAAAAAACCAATCTCAAACGCGCGTGCCACTTCTGATAACATGAAGGACGGCACCAACAGCGACAGCGGCGCATTCTCCGATCCGGTCAGCGTCGCCGTCTCGGGCCGCAGTGATGCCAGTGACAGAAACGTATCGGCATCCAGCCGGGCTGCCATGAAGGTCCGAAATGGGGCAATGCCTGCCTCGAAGGCTTGGGGCAGCTCATATCGGCCTGCGATCAGCGGTTCTATCCCGGCCGCCCATGCCTCGGTGAAGACCGGTTCCATGATGAACCATGTCAAGAACAGCGCCAGCGACACGATCAGCATATTGGGCGGCGATTGCTGCAAGCCGATGGCCTGGCGCAGAATGGACAGCACCGTCACGATGAACGGAAAGCATGTCACCATCACGGCAAGCCCCGGCGCAAGTGACAAGACGGTCACAAGTGAAATGAGCAACAAGGATTGCCCGGTCAGGGTCTGATCTCCAAGGCTGAATGACAGATCCTGCGCCGCAGCAGAACCGCAAGAAACCATGAGGATCGCGATGGCGAGCGGCACATGTTTGAGCATGCCTCAGAGCCCGTTCTGAAGGTCGGCCACTTCGGTCAACCGCACGGCAAGCTGGCCAGTTTGATCGCCATCAAGCTCCATCAACTCGCCCCGAGCAATCAGTCGGTCGCCAACGTAAAGCTCCACCAGATCGTCAACCTTTCGGTCTAGCGGCAAAACCGCATCCTTTTTCAACCGCAACAGTTCCCGTACCAAGGGCCGGGCGCGCCCGACAGAGATCGTGATTTCAATGGGCACCTGAGAAAAAGGGTTGGCTTCCCCCGGACCTGTTCTGGCACCGTCATCCATGCATTTTCTCCTCATGTTTCTCGACACTGAAAAAGCCCGAAACAGCAGTCGAAATTGCAGCAATAACGCCATCAAGGTCGATGCGGGATTCTTCTTCGTTCATCCGAATGTGCACCTGCCCTTCTCCCAATGATGGCTCTTCACGCATGGTGATGGGGAATGAAACCTCATGCACCACCAACCGTTCAAGCAGATCCCTGTTGGCCGGATTGGCGACAAGCACTATGGGCTGATTGGCCATTTCTTTCGCGATGGGGCGTAGATGTTCCAGCACCATTGGGCCTAGCGAATCCCTTGCAATGGCCGGCATAACCTTGGTCACCATGTCTTGCAGCAGCGGCTCAAGTGTCCGCAGCACGTGACTGTGCGCCTCATGGTACGTAAAATTCAGATCCTGAAGATTTTGCCCCAGATCGGCGCGCAACCGCGCGACCTCCTGGTCTTGCGCGGCAACGGCATCATCCCACCCGGCGGTGTAGCCCTGCTCGTAAGCGGCAAGCCTGCATTCCTCAAGCTCCGCCTGCCCAAGCTCGACTCTCTCGTCGGTCATATCGGTCAGTTCGAACACCTCAAGTTGCACACGCCGCGTCATCAAACGTTTTCCTCTTCGGATTCTTCCATCCAGCCGCGCAGGATTTCGACGGATTCCTCTTGCCGTTCGGAAATCATCTGGCGCAGGCGCGTCACCGGATCGGCTTCAACGGCACCCGCCTCTGTTTTGACCGACCGGTCCGATACGACCGCTACGTTTCGGGGTTGATAGTCGCCGTCATCAATTTCACCGGTCAAAGCATCAGCGGCCTGAGCAGGCTCTGCGCGCGGTGGTGCTGGCAGTTCAGATATACGTCCGCCACCAGAGGCCAGGATCGGCCGGATCACGAACAAACCCAGCGCCAGGCTGACAATTGCCAGAACCGCCAGCTGCACAATGCTCATGACATCCAGGTTGAGGCTGGCCAGAAACGATCCGCCGACCGCATTGGCCAGAGGAGCTAACGGTTCAAATTGCATGGATCTGAGGGTAATCACATCGCCCCGATCTGCATCGAACCCAACTGCGGCAGCGACCAGATCGTGCAGCGCATCCAGCTCTTCTTGGGGGCGTGGTTCGATCGCTGCATTGCCAGATGCATCAACAATTGCAACCCCGTCGATCAAGACCGCAACGGTCAGGCGTTTGACCGCGCCAGGGCTGCGCAACACCTCACGTGTCGTCTCGGACACCTCGAAATTTGTGCGTTCCCGGGTTTCGCTGTTCTGACTTTGTGACGAACTGTCTGATCCGCCTGCATCGCCGGATGGCAGGTTTGACGCCACCGTCACGGCCCCCGAACCGTTGTCGTTTGCTGAGGTGGTACGTTCCTCAGTATCGGTAGAAATCGCAACCCGCCCTTCCGGGTCAAACCGACGTTCGGTGATGGCTTCCCGCTCTGTTTCCGTTTCAACCGAAACTTCGACGACTGCGTTGCCGTAGCCCACGCGCGCCTCTAACAACCGTTCTACATTGCGCCGGAGTATTTCAGCCCGATCTTCGGCTGCGGGGCCGGTGCCTTCATCCCCCGACGTCATCAACCCACCTTCACCGTCAATGACCGAGACATCGTCGGGCGACATGCCAGACACGGCCGACGCCACAAGGAATTTCAGGGCTTTCGCCTGTGATGGCGTCATCCCCCCAGCGGCGGTGGATACAGTTACAGAAGCCGATGGCGACGCCTGCGCCCGGAGCCCTTGCGCCCGTGCGTCCGCGATATGCACACGTGCTGAGCGGATTGTTGGCAGTGCAGCTATCGTGCGCGCAATCTCACCTTCTTTCGCCCGCAAATACGCGGCATCGAACATTTGTGAGGTGGTGCCAAAGCCCGATAGATGATCAAGCAGCTCATATCCCGCACCGCTATTTGCCGGCAATCCTTCGGCGGCCAGCATCATGCGCAGTTCGTCCCGTCGGGTATTTTCGACGTAGATCGCGGTGCCGCGAACGTCATATACTGCGCCACGCTGGTCAAGAGCCGACAGAACTTCTCCAGCCCGGTTTCCATCAAGCCCTGCGTAAAGCAAAGACATCGACGGCTTGGTTGCCAGATTACCCAGTGCCATGACCGCTGCGAACATAGCAATCGTCGTAACGGCAACCGTGATACGGCGGCGCGGATCGAGGTTTTCCCAGACGGCTATCAACTGCTGCAACACATATCTCCGGATATTGGGCTTCTGCCCTTCGTCTTTCTGATGCTTCACAGATCGCGCTTAACAATCGGTTAGTTTCCCTGGGGCTATATCGGTCAGGCAGCTATTTCGCGGAAATCCAATGTCTGAGACCGAAGAAACTGAAGACAAAGCCCCAAAGGCAGCCTCAAAACTGCCGTTGATTCTGGGGATTGTGCTGATGCTTGCTCTGGGTGGCGGCGGGTTCTTTGCAGTCTATTCAGGCCTGATTCTGGGGCACTCGAAGGTAGCCGAACATGAGGAAGAGGCGCCTGTCGAGGCGTTGCCAGACATCGCGTTTGTGCCTGTCCAATCACTGGTGGTGTCGCTCGGCACTGACCCTTCAGGCCGATATCTGCACTTCACGGCCCAGATCGAAGTCGCCAAGCAACATGAGCCGGACATGATATTGATTATGCCCCGCGTGCTGGATGTCCTAAACGGCTACCTGCGTGCGGTTGAGGTGGACGAACTTGAGGACCCGACCGCATTGGTGCGCCTGCGCGCCCAGATGCTGCGCCGCGTTCAGATGGTCGCGGGCGAAGGTCGCGTGCGCGACCTGCTCATCACTGAATTTGTGATCAACTAGGAGGTGGGATGGAACTGATCTCCGACATTTTTCTGGGCGCAGGCGCCGTAGGGGCAGGGATTTACTGCCTTGTGCTGTCTCGGCGTCTGAAAGCGTTCAATCAGTTGGAAAACGGTATGGGCGGGGCCATTGCGGTTCTGTCGGCGCAGGTCGATGACATGACGAAGGTGCTTGACAGTGCGCAGGTCACCGCCGGTGCCTCTGCTGCGAACCTGCGCGAAATGACCGAACGGGCCGAGGCGGCAGCAGCCAAACTCGAACTGATGTTGGCGACATTACACGACCTGCCAGAGACCCCTCACCCATCTGTCCGCAGGTACCGGGTCGCGCGTCGGCGCGACCATGATGAGGATCATGTGGAGGCGGCAGAATGAGCGCAGTGCAAATGAAAGCCCGTCGAAAATCCGGCAAAACCCGACGGCCCGGGCGCGGCGCGCTCTTTTTGATTGCGATGCTGCTTGGGTCGTCCGGGGTCATCCGACTGGGAGCCGGGGCAGGCCATGCGCTGGCCAAGAACGAAGACCCCCAGATGGACACCGCAGAAGTGGCACCAGAATCATGCGCGCCCGATGGTGGTGCACTTGTCATGCTGGAGGAGCTTCGCGTGCGCTCAGATCGGTTGGCCCGCCGCGAAGCACAGATTCAAGATCGCGCGCAGGCGTTGACCTTGGCAAAGGCCGAAATTGACGAAAAGCTTGCAGCCCTTATCGCGGCCGAAGAAAAACTTGCCGGCACGTTGACCCTGGCCGATGCGGCGGCAGACAAAGATGTGAGCCAGCTGGTCGCCGTGTACGAAAAGATGAAGCCAAAGGATGCAGCGCTACTGTTCGGCGAGATGGATCCGGAATTTGCGGCCGGCTTTCTTGCCCGGATGAAAGCAGACACCGCGGCCCAAGTGATGGCCGGGCTGGACCCGAAAGCCGCGTACACAATCTCGGTCTTGCTTGCCGGACGCAACGCCAATGCACCGCGCAACTGAAACAAAGACGGAATGTTAACTGTGGTCTGAAAAGGTCGGCCTAGGGCCGCGGGTCAGACGGCAGAAAAAGGGATGCACACATGGTCGGCATAATCGGCATTGCGATCATCTTCATTACGGTCTTTGGCGGCTATATGCTTGCCGGAGGCAAGATGGGGATCATTCTTAAGGCGCTGCCGTTTGAGATGATCATGATCGGCGGTGCGGCGGCGGGTGCCTTCGTGTTGGCAAATGACACTGCGGGAATAAAACATACGCTGAAAGACATCAAAAAGGTCTTTAACGGGCCGCAATGGAAACCGGAAGATTACCGGGATCTGCTTTGCCTGCTCTTTGAGCTGATTCGTCTGGCCAAGCAAAACCCTGTTGCGATTGAAGAACACGTAGAAGGGCCGGAAACCTCGTCGATCTTCGGAAAATACCCGAAAATCCAGCATGATCATGCAGCCGTCGAACTCATCTGTGACACGATGCGCTCTGCTTCGATGAATTACGATGATCCGCATCAGGTAGAGGAGGTGCTGGAAAAGCAATTGGAAGCAAACCAGCACCACGCGATGCATTCGACCCACGCATTGCAAACCATCGCAGACGGCCTGCCTGCCTTGGGTATTGTCGCCGCCGTCTTGGGCGTTATCAAAACAATGGGCTCGATTGACCAACCGCCTGAGATTTTGGGCAAGATGATCGGTGGCGCGCTTGTGGGTACGTTCCTGGGTGTGTTTCTGGCCTATGGGTTGGTCGGCCCGTTTGCCGTCAAGTTGACATCCGTCCTTGAGGAAGACAGTCACTTTTACAAACTGATACGCGAAGTCTTGGTTGCCAATTTGCACAATCACGCCGCCAATATCTGCATCGAAGTGGGCCGCCAGAATACACCCCATCACATCCGACCCAGTTACTCAGCCCTTGAAGAGGCGTTGAAGGCCGTGAAGTCAGACGCAGCATGAGACCCCATATTGGCATCATGCGCGCCATTCTGTTGGTCATTCTTATGGTCTTGCCCGGCATGACCACTGCTGAGACGGTTCGCATCAGATCCGGTGGCCATCCGGGCTTCAGCCGCATTGTGCTCGATCTTGCAGCGCCCACAAAATGGGTACTCGGTCGGGTGACGAGCGGCTATGAATTGCGGCTTGATCGCGCCGGCGTTGAGTTCGACACCACGCGGATCCATCGCGCGATCGGGCGGAACCGGATCGCCGGTGTGTCGTCTGATACCAGCGTTTTGCGGTTGGAGCTGGGGTGCACCTGTCACGCAAAGGCCTTTACCACGGCCAAAGGTGCGCTGGTGATTGACATCGCCGATGGGCCACCGGCACCGGACGGGCCTTATGAGACAGTGCTGCTTGCGCAATCCGAACCGGCGCCACCTGATACAGCCACCGCGTTGCGTGAACCAGAAATACTGCCTGTTCCCGGCTCGACCTTTCAGGATGCTGATACTCCCGCAGTCTGGGCACCGCCCGGCCCGCGGTACCGCCCCGTTTCAGCTCAACCCTCCCATCTTGCACTTTTCTGGCGTCCAGACGCAGGTGCGTTGGAAACGACGGTGCCCGGCGCGGATAATTCACCCCAGATAGCTGACCCAGCAAGCCGATCGACCCGTTCCAAATCTGCCTCAGAGGCGCGTGATGGTTTGGATACGCCAATGTTGCCAACTCTTCCGGACCCACGGGTCATGGCGGTCCAAAATGATCTTTTGTACCAACTCAGCCGCGCAACGGCTCAGGGTCTGCTCGAGGTGGATATTGAACGCAAGCGCGGTTTCTCTCAGCTCGGTGCCGATACTCATCACAGCACAGAACCCGCATCCATGCCCGATACCGAACCAACGCAGGTTCATGCCGAGACCAGCATCGACCGCGACATGCTGTCCGTAGAAACGCGCCCGCATCAAACACCGGGCGGAGAAATCTGTCTGCCGGATGATGAGTTCGATTTATCCGACTGGGGGGATGCACGGCCTGCCATGATCCAGATCGCAGAGCGACGCTTACAATTGCTGGGAGAGTTTGACCGCCCCTCGCCCGAAGCGGTTCTGGCGCTGGCGCGGCTTTACGTATTTTTGGGGTTTGGTGCAGAATCGCGCGCGGTATTGAAGGCATTTGCGCTTTCCTCTGAAACCTCATCCCAGACCGATGCCATCGCGGCCATTCTAGACGGCCGCAGCCCCGATCCGTTGACGGGGCTTGCAGGGATGACGGGCTGCGCCACCGCCGCTGCACTTTGGGCCGTTCTGTCTTGGCCATCCCTGCCGCAAGGGGTGGAGATTAACGAAGCGGCCGTGCAGCGCGGCTTTTCTGCGTTACCCATTCATCTCCGCCGATCTCTTGGCCCTAGCCTTTCGGATCGACTGTTGTCAGCAGGCAGGGATGATGCTGCAAGGTCCGTGCGCAACGCCATAACACGCGCACCCGGGGACGCGGGTGCGGGGCTTCACATCATCGATGCGCAGCTGGATCTTGCATCCGGCGACGCGGTGAAGGCCGAAGCTCAGCTTGATGCACTGGCAAGCAGCAACGATCCGATGTCTGTCGCGGCCCTTATTGCAACCATCCAATCCCGCGTGGATCGGGGCGAACCAGTCCCCCATCAATTGGCCGATGCCGCCGAAGCCTTGGCGTTTGAGCGTCGAAACGGGAAGGACGGACCAACTCTGAGCCACTTGCATGTTTTGGCGCGCGGATCGGTTGGGGATTTTGATCATGCGTTTGCCGCCTATCACCGTTGGGTTGATAGCAATCGCGATACGCCAGGGCCGGAAACAGCACGCAGGCTGTTTTACATGCTTGGCTCTGAGCCAGATGGTTCGGTCTTTGTGACCTCATACTTCCAAAACCGAGCAATGTTTGAAGCCGCCCTCCCCGACGTGGTGACACGGCTGGATTTTGCCGAACGGATTGGCAAAGCGGGTTTCACCAGTGAATCCCGAATTCTCTTGAGAGGTGAGGCCAGTCGTACTGATCGGGGACGGCGCCTCCTGGCTGAAGCAGCACTGGCAGATTTTGATGCGGCAGAGGCAATTGCCCAACTAGCGGGTCTGGAGGACAAATCTGCTACCGAATTGCGGGCGCGGGCCCTGGCCCTTGCAGGTGATCATAAATCCGCAGCCGCAGCTTTTGCGGAGGTTGGACAAATGGAAACCGCCGCTAAAGAGGCGTGGCGTGGCGGGGATTGGGGCACCGTGCGCGCCCATGGCCCTGAATCAATGCAAATGGCGGTTGCCGATTTTGGGCTAGGTGAAACCGCTGCAACCGCAGTGCCTGCAACCACGCCTCTTGCACAAAGCCGGGCATTGATTGAAACCAGCCAGTCAATACGCGCGACGCTGGATGCGCTCATGATCGAAACGGCAGAGCCCGTACGCTGAAATCTCATTCAGTTACGAAATCTAAAGACCCCCATTTTAACGTGGCCGAGAAAGCAAGAATTGCTTTGGAAAGGTCAGAATGTCCCAATCAGCGTTTGCGGGGCCGCTGCGCGCACTGGCGCGACGGCTTACCACTATGGCCCTTTCGGTCATTTCCATAGTCGCGCAGCCAATCCAGGCAAGTGCATCTGCGTTGGCCGATCAGTCGGTGATCTGCGATCAGGTTGCGTCCGAAGCGGCCCGTCAATCCGGTGTACCACTGCAAGTGCTCAAAGCGATATCACTGACGGAAACAGGCCGAAAACGCGATGGCAGATTCCAACCCTGGCCATGGACCGTAAACATGGAAGGCAAGGGGCTGTGGTTCGACACCGAAGATGAAGCCCGGACCTATGTCTACAAAGAATACAAGCGTGGTGCACGCAGCTTTGATGTCGGCTGTTTTCAGATCAACTTCAAATGGCACGGCGAGGCGTTCCGTTCGATCGAGGACATGTTCGACCCACTGACCAACGCGCTCTACGCCGCAAAATTCCTGCGGTCCTTGTATGTTGAGCAGGGCGACTGGGGGCGTGCCGCTGGTGCCTATCATTCGCGCAATGCCAAATTCGCCACCCGATATCAGGAACGTTTCGAACGCATACGCAGCGCATTGGCAGGTGATGAAACCAAGGAGATTCCAGTTATCCCCGACATCGTGCGCGTCGCCAACGGCGGGGCCGACGGCCAGGTACAAATCGCGGCGGTCGAGCGCATCAACACCTATCCCCTGCTCCAAACCGGCGGTGCTACCGGGCTCGGCTCGCTCGTGCCGCTTGGGTCTGGCGGCGCGGTCAGCCTGTTTGGCCCCCGTGCTACGTCCACCGAGGTCAATTGACGATGCCCTTTACGCTGACCACAGTGTTCCGACCGACAGTGTTGTTGGCGCTGGCGTTGATGGCGGTGATCGTGATGATGATATTGCCGATGCCGGCATGGGTGCTCGACATTGGGCTGGCCGCCTCCTTCGCCATCGCGATCCTGATTTTCACGGTGACGCTGTTTATAGAACGGCCGCTGGATTTTTCGGCTTTCCCGACGATATTGCTGGCGTCACTGATGCTGCGCCTGTCGCTTAACGTGTCCTCAACCAAACTGATTATCGGGCAGGGGCATACCGGAACCAATGCGGCAGGCGACGTGATCGAAGGCTTTGCCATGTTCATCATGTCAGGCTCGGTTCTGATCGGGTTGGTCGTGTTTGGAGTGCTGTTGATCGTCAACTTTATCGTTATCACCAAGGGTGCGGGGCGCATGGCCGAAGTGGGCGCACGTTTTGCGTTGGATGCGATGCCGGGCAAACAACTGGCCATCGACAGCGACATGAACGCAGGCGCCATAGATCACGCCGAAGCCAAAGCTCGGCGCGAACGGGAACAGGCGGAAACCACGTTTTTCGGCTCTCTCGATGGGGCATCAAAGTTCGTTAAGGGCGACGCGGTGGCAGGTCTGTTGATCACACTGTTGAACCTTGTGATGGGGCTGATCATCGGGGTGACGATCCACGGTATGCCGCTGGCCCGTGCGGTCGAAACCTATGCGATCCTGACGGTGGGCGATGGGCTTGTCAGCCAGATCCCGTCGGTGATCATCTCAATCGCATCCGCGCTATTGCTGTCTCGAGGCAGCGCAAAGGGCGCGGCTGACCTTGAACTCTTTCGCCAACTTGGGAAATACCCGTCGGCGCTGATGACGGTCGCGCTTTTGATGGCGCTATTCGCGCTGGTACCGGGGCTGCCATTTGTGCCGTTTCTGGCGGGCGCGCTGGTCCTTGGCGGTACCGGAGAGTTCGTGCGCCGCGCCGCGAAGAAGGCTGACGCCGATCAGGCCCGGGCCGATGCGCCAAAGGCCCCGGCACCGCGTCGCAAGTCAATGGGCGATATCCTTGATCTTGATGACATCCATGTCGAATTTGCCCCAAGCCTCGTGAATATGGTGCTCGACCCGGCCACGGGTCTCGATGCCCGTATCATGAATATGCGCAATCATGTGGCCGCTGTTTATGGATTGATCCTTCCAGAAATTCGACTGACCGATGACGCATTGCTGGCGCATGGCGGCTACCGGATTCGGGTGCAGGGCGTAGAGCAGGCACGCGACACGTTGGTGCCGGATCATGTCTTGGCCTTACTGGCGGGCGGCGATGGAGGTGTGCCTGACGGCCAGAATGTGCGCGAACCAGTCTATGGCGCACCGGCCCGTTGGATACCGCTTGCCCGGCAAGAAGAGGCCGCACTTGGTGGCGTCACCGTGGTTGGCCCGACCGAGGTGTTGGCCACCCATCTTCTCGAAGTTATCAAACGCAACTTCCCGCGGCTTTTGTCGCTGAAGGCAGTGCGGCGGCTGCTCGAAGAATGCGTGAACCTTTCCGACCCCGCCCGTTCCGAGGCCAATCGCAAATTGTTGGATGAGTTGATCCCCGACAAGGTTCCGATCGATCTGTTGTTGTCAGTACTGCGACTGTTGCTGGAAGAGCGGGTTTCGATCCGCAACCTGCCGCTGATTTTGGAAGCCATTGCTGAGGGCCGCAGTTTTGGCACACCAGAGGCCATCTGCGAACATGTACGCCGCAGGCTTGGCTTTCAGCTGGTCGCAGAGATCCGGCGCGACGATGGCACCTTGCCGTTGTTGCAGCTTGCCCCTGAATGGGAAGACGCCTTCAACGCCCACCAGATTGAAGGTGAACGCGGTCAGATGGATATCGCCTTGCCGCCTGAGACATTCAACAAATTGGCCAACAACGTGGCCGAGAAAATCGCAAGTGCGGGAGAGAAAGGCATATTTCCCGCCCTAATCACATCGGGTCGCAGGCGACGGTTTTTAAAAACAGTGTTGGGCGCAAAGGGTATCAACACCTCGGTCTTGTCATTTGATGAGATCGGATATGACGCAAGGCCCTCAATCGTCGGGCTGGTCTCGGCATGAATGAGATGCTGCAAGCGATGATTGAGACTGGCGGGCGCGGTGCACTGGTCGGGTTCATCGTCTTTCTGCGCATCGGAGCGGCTATGGCTTTAATCCCCGGCTTTGGCGAACAATCCGTTCCAAACCGCGTCAAGCTGGTGCTGGCACTGGCCTTCACCACTATTGTAGCCCCAGCGGTGGCCGCGCCGGTGGCCGCCCTGACGACGGATCTGGCATTGGTGTTGAGATGCCTTGCGACCGAATGCCTGATCGGGCTGGCATTGGGAATGGTCTTGCGTCTGATGGTTCTGGTGCTGGAAATGGCAGGCTCAATCGCGGCGCAGTCTACGTCCCTCTCGCAACTCTTCGGCGCAGGGGGCGAGCCGATGCCGACGATGTCGCATCTTTTTGTCGCAGCAGGCCTCGCGTTGGCGATGATGGGGGGGCTGCATGTCCGCGTCGCTGAGGTGCTGATCTTGTCCTATGATGCGTTGCCTCCGGGGGTATTTCCCGATGCCGAGGTGATGCGTGGCTGGGGCGTCAGCCATATCGGCCGGGCCTTTGCACTGGCCTTCAGCCTCGCCGCCCCCTTTGTCATCGCTGCGCTGATCTACAACGTCGCCCTGGGGGCCATAAATCGCGCGATGCCGCAGCTGATGGTCGCCTTTGTGGGTGCCCCCGCCTTGACCGCTGGCGCACTTTTGTTGCTGGCTGTGGCCGCACCATTGGTTCTGACGGCCTGGGCGGGCAGTTTTGCCACCTTTCTGGCCGACCCGTTCGGGTCCCCCAGATGAGCGAGGATGACAGCACCGAAAAGGAACACGAGGCCACGCAAAAAAAGCTTGATGATGCACGTTTGCAAGGCCAGGTGATCAAATCGGCTGAGCTTGCAATTGCAGCGGGGTACGGTGCGTTTTTACTGGCTGCAACCGGGGTCGGCGCTGCAGCTCTTCAGGCATTCGGGAGCCGCAGCATCGCCATGCTGGACAGGGCCGACACGCTTTCTACGCTGATGCTTGGCGGCGGTACGGCCCTGGCTGGCGGGGTTCTCATGGCGGCACTGGTGCCGCTGACGCCATTCTTTATCGTGCCCATGATTGCGGTTATCGGCATTCTGTTCGTCCAGCGCGCCTGGGTTTTCGCGCCCGACAAGCTTGAGTTCAAATGGTCGCGGATTGACCCGGTCGCCAATGCCAGCCAGAAATTCGGACGAGGCGGGCTTTTTGAATTTGCCAAGAGCACCGTAAAGCTTGTGCTGATCTCCGGCCTTTTAGGGGTATTTCTGACCACCCGGCTTCCGCGCGCCCTTCAGGCGCTGGGTCAGGATCCGGGGTTGGTTGTCGCCGAGCTGGTTCGGCTGATCATAGAATTCCTATTTCTGCTGGTGCTGATCACCGGCGCGCTTGGGGTCTTTGACTACCTCTGGCAGCGGCAGGAACATCTGCGCAAAAACCGGATGTCGCGGCAGGAGCTGATGGACGAGCTGAAACAATCCGAAGGCGACCCGCATATGCGCGGTCAACGCCGACAACGTGCGCAGGATATTGCTTTGAACAGAATGATGGCTGATGTGCCGAAGGCAGATGTGATCATTGTGAACCCTACGCACTACGCCGTGGCGCTACGCTGGAACCGCGCCAGCGGGCATGCGCCGATATGTGTGGCCAAAGGGGTTGATGAGGTGGCCGCCCGGATCCGCGAAGCGGCGGCAACAGCAGGGGTTCCGATCCATTCTGATCCACCGACGGCCCGCGCCTTGCATGCGAATGTCGAGATTGGCCGCGAAGTGTTGCCCGAGCACTATGCACCGGTCGCAGCGGCAATCCGCTTCGCCGAACGCATGCGGCACCGCGCACGCACCCGATGGACGCACTGATGAGCCGAGCCCGACTGAAAGTGCTGGCGGATATTGCCGCAGTGATCAAGCTGACGGACTTAACGGCCCTGTCCCTTGCCGCATCAAAACGCGCAGCTCTTGAGGCGCGTATCGCCGCCCTTGAAATGGCCGCGCGGGAGGCGCGCAGCTGCGCCCAAGGTGAGACGGATGCCGGATTTCTGGCGGCCCAGGAAAGCTTTGGGCGGCTAAATGCACTGCGCCGCGACCGGCTTCGGCTTGATCTGGACCAAGCCATGGCCCGTTGGGCAGAACAGCGCGACAAGGCGGCGAAGTCCTTTGGGCGAAGTCAGATTCTGGACGAATTGCATTCAGAGGCGTTCGCGCAGGCCAAAGCGGCCCTGGCTAATCGAGATTGAACCATTGGCGGGCAACGGCCGGCCATCAGCCGTCCTGCCGCACAATATTCTCGATCAGCACGCTGGTGGCGATTGGACCCAGCGTTTTACGCGCAATTTCAAGCAAACCCGCGCGTAGCAGATCCATCTTGTTCGACGTTGTGAATGCGCCTTCAAAGCCGCCGGAATTGGCGTGATCGAAGAGAACCTGCAAAAATCCGTCACGCAGTTTCGGCTCGACTGCATAGGCTTCTTCGGTGTGACCGGCCACGACCTCCACACTCACCGACAAGATCACCAGCGCCGTGACATTGCCGTCTTCGACGATCGGTACCACGAATTGGTTGTTAAGTTTCACGTAGTCATGGGTTGCGGCTTCAGGATCGTCCGGATCTTCGGCCATGGCACCTGTCTCTGCGTCACCGCAGGGGTTGATCTCGACCATCTCATCTGACGGCGGGCGCATGACAAATCCGATACCGCCACCGCCGGCAAGGCCAAGAAGGGCCAGAATAAAAGGCAGGAGTTTGCGCATGTGCTTCCCTCAGAACGGCAGGAGAATATCGGCGACTTGCTGGCCATACCTCGGCTGCTGGACATCGGTGATTTGCCCACGTCCGCCGTAAGAAATTCGGGCACCAGCAATTTTGTCATAGGTAATCTCGTTCTGGCGCGAGATGTCTTCAGGCCGCACAAAGCCCTGCACAATCAGCTCGCGCACTTCGAAGTTGACCCGCACTTCCTGACTGCCATGGATGCGCAACACCCCGTTGGGCAGGCTCTCTACAATCGTTGCCGCCACCCTCAAAGTCAGCTTTTCCTTGCGCGCCACTGACCCGTCACCTTGATAGCTTGACTGGGAATTGGTGGCGACCGCATTGGCTGTGCTGGCACCTGCGGGAAGATGTTCGTCGATCCGCTGAGGGATGCCCAATAGCTGCGGGATGCCCATGCTGTCACTCCCCGCACGCGAGCGGCCGGTGGAGTTTGAAATTTCAGCCTTGTCATCAATTTCGATCACGACGGTCATGATGTCTCCGCGCTCTCCGGCGCGGCGGTCGCCCAGCAGCGATCCGCGTGCGCCTGTCCAAAGCGACGCCCCATCGGTTGCCTGACGCGGGCCAGTTGACACGGGCAACCCCGGCGATGTCATCGCAAAATATTCATTACCAGTCTCGACCGGTGAAAATGCCGGGGCTTTGCCGACATTTTCCAACCGCTGGCATCCCCCAATCACAAGGATTGCGACCACAAGACTAAGATATTTCATCTGGCTTCTCCCATCAGCGTTCGGAATGGACCTGGACAGATCCGTCTGCGGCCACCGTGCCAAACACCGTGGCGCGCGAGGCAATGTTCATAACCCGAACCTGATCGCCAACGCCGGCACGGCCCAATGCCCGGCCTTCAGCCTGGATCAACAATGGCCCGGAAACGTAGGCCAGGATCACGTTTTGGTTGCGGAGAATAATTGCAGGAGGACCAAGATCCGCTGTGCGGATCGGGCGGCCTTGATAGATCGCCACGCGGGTTTCCAACCCGATCACATCGGCCGGGTCAGAAGCCATTCCGGGAATGGCGCCGGAGGCGGCTGTGAAGTCGTCGGCGGCAAGTACGGTCTGGGCGCGCAACGTCCGGGCGGCGATCAGCGTTTCGGCTCCGGCAGGAAAGGCCAGCCCAGCGCAAATGATGGCGATCAAAACCCGCATCACCGGAGCTGTGTGGTTGCGCCGAGCATCTGGTCAGCGGCAGTAATGACTTTGGCATTCAACTCATACCCGCGCTGTGCCTCGATCAGGTCGGTGATCTCGCGGACGGCATCGACCGAGCTGTCTTCCAAGAACCCCTGCCTTAAGGTGCCAAGCCCATTCTCTCCCGGCACAGCAATTGAGGCCGGACCCGATGCGCCGGTTTCCAGAAAGAGGTTGGATCCCATCGCCTCCAGCCCTTTTTCATTGGTGAATCCGGCAAGGGTCAATTGCCCCAAGAGTTCAGGTTGCACGCGGTCAGAGAAATAGGCGTAGACCTCGCCCGACGCATTGATCGACAAGGACCGCGCATCCGACGGGATCGTGATACCGGGCGCCACCTGATAGCCGTCCGAAGTTACGATCAGACCATCGCCGGTGCGTTTTAAACCGCCGTCGCGCGTGTAAGCTGACAGGCCCGAAGGCAGCGTCACTTCGATATAACCCAGCCCCTCAATCGCTACATCAAGATCCCCGCCAGACGCCGACAACGAACCTTGAGCCACGTTGACGGTGACCGCGACCGGGCGCACGCCTAGACCCACCTGCACGCCGGTTGGTATGATGGTCCCGTCACTGGCATTGATGGTGCCGGGGCGGGTCAGTTGCTGGTAGTGCAGATCGGCAAATTCAGCCCTGCGCGCGTTGTAGCCAGTCGTCGACATATTCGCGAGGTTGTTGGAAATCACGTCAACCCGCATCTGCTGGGCTGTCATCCCGGTAGAGGCAATTTGCAAGGCACGCATGGCTTTTCTCCCTTATCCGCGTCCGAGGGTTTGCAAGACAGACCGAATGCGCTGATCCTCACTGTCCAAGAACCCCTGCCCCATCTCATAGGCGCGCTGCACCTCGATCATGCGGGCAATTTCACTGACGGCATTGACGTTTGAATTCTCCAAGAACCCTTGAAACATCGTGCCACCCTCATAGGGGTCGATGCCGCTGTCGGCGCTGAAGCGTGTGCCACCAGTATGCAGAAGATCATTGGGATCGGCGGGCAGAAAGAGCCCGATCTGGGCGATCGGATTGCCGCCAGCGGACACCGTACCGTCCTGAGATATCGCGACCGGCCCGGCATCTGTCGGCGTAAAGACGGGTGCACCGCCCAGATCCAGCAGCCGGTGCCCCTCTGGCGTGACCAACTCGCCTTCGGGAGACGGCGTAAAGGACCCTGCGCGCGTCAATCGAAGCCCCTCGGGTGTTTCGATCTGAAAAAAGCCTTCGCCCTCAATTGCCAGATCATAGGCGCCACCTGTCTGTACAAGTGTGCCTTGTGACAGATTGATCATACGCCCTTCGGCCGTGGCCATCGATAAGGACGGTTCTGCACCTTCCAAGTCTGTGACATGTTCGGCAAAAATAACGCCTTCCTTGCGAAAACCGGTGGTGGAGATATTGGCGATGTTGTTCGCCACGGCCCGCATTTCAGCCATCAGACCGGCTTGCCGGTTCAGCGTTGTATAGCTTGCATTGTCCATGGCCTAGATCCCCGCGATCAAGGGTACGATGCGATCGGTGAAGAACGACACCAACATCCCAGACATGAACGTCATCGAAACCCAGAAGACGGCGATCATTGCGCCCACCTTCGGCACGAAGGTCAGCGTCATTTCCTGCACCGAGGTCAGCGCCTGAAAGAGGCCGATGGCCACACCTGTGATCAGCGCCACGCCAAGCAGCGGTGCCGAGATGATCACCGCGATCCAAAGCCCCTGCCGCATAGTGTCAAAGAAGATTGCTTCTTGCATGGCTCAGACCGGCATCCGCAGGATTTCCTGGTAGGCTTCAACGACCTTGTCACGCAGTGTCACGGCCGTCTCGACCGCCAGTTCGCTTGCGGCAAGCGCTTCGACCAGCGCATGTGGATCGGCGCCGCCCATCATCGTCGCTTTGGCGGTTTCCTCACCTGCCCGCAACGTTTCCGCAAAGCTCCCTGCGAGGGCGGCAAAGCCCCCAGAGTCTCCGGCCGGCCCCGACGCATTCGGCATCGGTTTTGTGGCCGGTCGGGCCTGCGCGTAGGTTTGCGCAGCGAAAGAGGTTCTCACGTCCATTCTGGACCTCCTCTGAGGTTATCGGCGCAGAAGCTCGAGCAGGCTTTGCGACATTTGCCGGGCCTGATCGAACATCTTCAAGTTCGCCTCGTAGCTGCGCTGCGCTTCGCGCGCGTCAGCGATTTCGACCACCAGATCGACGTTTGATCCATCGTAGTAGCCATTCTCATCGGCCATCGGATGACCCGGATCCAAGATCCTCGTCAGCTCTGTCTGGTCGAGGTCCACGCGGCCCAGCTGCACCTGTCCGGTTGCAGTGCCACCTTCCATCACCGCCTCAAAAGCAGTGGTTTTACGGTGGTAACCGGGGGTATCAGCATTGGCGATATTTTCAGACACATGGCGCAACCGCATGGCCTGGGCTTCCATGCCGCTGGCAGCAACAGAAAAGCTGGAGGCAAAATCACTCATCTATCCGCCCCTTTACCTGCGCCCAAGGCTGGCGCGCAGAATGCCCAGCGATTTTGAGTAAACGGCCAAGGCCATGTCATGATCGTGCCGGACCTCGGCCGCCTTCACCATTTCGGTTTCCAGCGACACGCCGTTGCCGTTTGGCGAGAGTACCCCGGGCTCAATCCGGTCGGACGCGGCAAACCGGGTTTGAGACGGAGTGGAGCCAATATGGCCCGAGCGCGTCTGGCGCAGCCCATTGCCGTCTTGCGCCTGGTACGTTGTTGCGAAATCCGCAACATCCTTGGCGCGGTATCCCGGCGTATCTGCGTTCGCCACGTTTTGCGTGATCGCCGACTGGCGAGATGCTGCATGCGCTGCAAGAGATGAGGCCAGCGTCAGGACCTCTGGTTTGGTGAACATCGGGGCTTCTCCTCCGAGCTTTGAACTAAGCCTTAACCCCGATTCCTTTAGAAAGAGTAAGGCGCAACGAGAGGAGGCCAGAATGGCTGGTGTCGGGTTGGATATGCTCAGGGCGGAAATCGGCGAATGCATTGCCACCCGCGTTCTGGGTCAGGTCGCCGAAGTCGGGCATGGTGTGCTGCGGGTCACCGGCACAGGCAAAGGCTGGTGTCTTGGCGACCGGGTTCGTCTTGAATGTGGCATCGGCGGCGAAGTCGTTTCACTAGCAGCGGGCTCTGTCACGGTGCTGACAGACGGTCCTGTGGACGGGTTGCGCCTTGGCGATGGGGTTGAGCATCTGGGCCCGGGCGGTATTGCCCCCGATGACAGTTGGATCGGCAGGGTTGTTGATGCGTTTGGCCAATCGATGGACGGCCGCCCGATTGTAAGGGGTGCCAACCAACGTCCGCTGCAGACCCCACCACCGTCTCCTGCGTTCCGCAAGCGGCTCGGCCAGCGTCTGGAAACCGGTGTTGCCGTGTTCAACACATTGTTGCCTTTGGTTCGCGGTCAGCGGATCGGGCTTTTTGCAGGCTCCGGTGTGGGCAAGTCTTCGCTTCTGGCAAAGTTTGCCCGCGGGGTTGAGGCGGACGTGATTGTAATCGCGCTGATTGGAGAGCGGGGAAGAGAATTGCGCGAATTCGTCGAAGCGGTGCTGGGCCCGGAAGGTATGGGGCGCAGCGTTGTTGTCGCGGCCACCTCTGATCAATCGCCGCTTGTGCGCCGCCGCTGTGCCTGGACCGCAATGGCCATAGCCGAGCACTTCCGCGACCAGGGTCGGCAGGTATTGCTTTTGGCAGACTCCATCACCCGTTTTGCTGAAGCCCACCGAGAGGTGGCCCTGGCCGCGGGCGAGCCGTCGACCTTGCGTGGCTTTCCGCCCTCGACGTCGCATCTGATCATGTCCCTGGCCGAGCGTGCAGGTCCGGGGCCGGAAGGTGCGGGCGACATAACGGCGGTTTTTTCGGTACTGGTCGCCGGGTCAGACATGGACGAGCCGGTCGCGGACATCTTGCGCGGAGTTCTTGACGGCCATGTCGTGATGGAGCGTGAGATCGCAGAACGCGGGCGTTATCCCGCGATCAATCTACTGCGTTCGGTATCTCGATCCCTTCCGCAGGCTGCAAGTGACGCCGAGAACCTGCTGATCGCCCGCGCTCGGCGGTTGCTTGGTGCCTATGACCGAGCTGAGATGATGATCCAAGCAGGGCTTTACATGGCAGGCTCTGACCCGCTGATTGATACTGCAATCCGGGTCTTTTCAGCGCTGGATGCCTTCTTGTCCGAAGATGAGCCAGACAGCACAACCGCCAGCTTTGCGCGATTGAAGGTGATTTTGGATCGGGCGGGGGCCGGTCAGTGTTGATCAAGGGTCACACCAACGTAGTGGCTCAGAGCAGACGCGACAGCAATCCGCCGCCGTTGCCAGCGGAGCGTAACAGCGTCAGTGCCGCCGATTGCGCCGTATATCCGCCGCCGAAGCCTTCATTCTGGGCGCGCAATACATAAAGGCGCACCAGATCATCGACCTTTTTCGGATCAGAGAATTGTGCAACATCATCCGAACCCAAAAACCGTTCTGCCCGATCTTTGATCACCTCAAGCTGCTTGTCGAGATTAATCGACGCGAATGCCGAGGGCAGACCCAATGCCGTCTGAAATACCTGCCGCATCGGAGCCGAGCCAAGCACGGTGAACCATTTCGCGTCGGGCGACAGGTTTCGCGTGGCGATGGTTGCCAACTCCCGCTCAGTGTTCATCGCCAGGCGCATCTGGTCATTCTGCTCGCCAACCGCCTCTTCGAACTTAAGCGTTTCATAATTGGCCACCACTTCGTCCGCGAAATAGGAAAGCTTGGTACGCGGTGTGTTGAAGTCACCAAACCCAAATGCCTTGGACAGTTCAAGATACCGTTTGTCTGCCAGTTTCTGGCCCAGCGCTTCGCTGTTCAACGTGCCGTCTTCCAGCACTTTGCGGATAAAGTACTTGTTGTTGATATCCCCACTCAACCCAAAGGCACCCAGCGCCACGGACAATAGCCGCCGATCGGCTACCAGCGCCTCTGCGGTGTCGATTGCCCCGATATTTTCGCGAAAATAGGTCTCATCGCGTTGGATGGCGGCAGTTTGCACAAACGCTTCTTTTTGGGCCTCTCTGGTTCTGGTCAGAAAAGCCCAGCCGGCGTAGCCGGCAAACGGAACAACAGGCGCAAAGGTCATGACCCCGTTGAAGCAAGAAGCCGAGCCTCCCTCGGCAGCAGCGTACGAAGTGCTTTCAATGCCTGATAGAACTGATCTTCAAGCAACGCCTTGGTGGCCAGCGCAAGCTGTGTGCGGCTGTCGTGATCTGTCAGGGCCTGGCTTAGCTGCTCAATGCCGCGCATCATCTGATGGCGTGCGTCTCTGGGCTCCACATCGCCGGACAGTACCAGCTGAGCAATATAGCAGACACGCCTTACTGGTGTATTCACCTCTTCGGGATGAATGGCGTCGCGAAGGCGCAAGATATTGGCGTTGGGTGTCATGATGGCAAGCCGGGATCTTTTGTCTCCGTTCTCGATTACGGCGCCATTGATCAGGACGCGTTCGCGCGGAGCGAGTTTCAGGACCAATCCGCTCATATCTTCTCCTCCATACCGCGCAGCCCCCGCATCACGGACATGTTTATTTCGATCAGCACATCCGGCTCGGCCGTTCCGGCCAGAACTTTGCGCGTATGCTGCGTGGTAAATTCTGCCAGATAAAAGATCTGCGCACGCAATGCCTGTGGAAGCTCGTTTGTTGCAATCGCGACATCGGCTGCCAGGGCGGTCCATAATGTGCGATTGTCGTGCAGCGCACGGACGGTTGCCGCAAAGTCGGCGCCGGTGCCGGTGGCTGCCGCCTTCAACCGATGCGTCACGCGGGCGAAGATTTCGTATTCGGTGCCGCGGCCGGTTCGGGTTGGAACAGCGGCGCTGGCATAGGCCGTCTGGGCCATCAAATGTGCGTTCACGTGGATACCTTCCAATGACGGTTTTCGTCAGATCGCGATTCTCGCGTGGAAAGCCAGGGCGCGTTTCGGCGCCCTGGCTGTTGTGCTTACCGGAACAGTGACAGGATGTTCTGGGGTGCCTGGTTGGCGATGGACAGTGACTGGATACCCAGCTGCTGCTGAACCTGCAGAGCTTGCAACCGCGCCGAGGCTTCTTCCATATCCGCATCAACCATGGCGCCAATGCCGGTCTTAAGAGCGTCTGTCAGCTTGCCGATGAAGGTTGACTGCGTTTCGATCCGACCCTGTGCCGAGCCGAAGGAAGCCGCCACATCAATCGCGCTTGAGATCATGGTCTCGATATTGTCGAGACCGGAATTGGCCCCGGCATTGGTCGTGACGTCGATGTTATCAAGCCCGAACAGGCCGCCCGAGGCCGTTCCGCCGGCGTTGCCGGTGGTGGAAAAGCCGAGTGACGCCGAACCAGTGCCATCATTGTCTACCTTCAGGCTCCACTGACCGGTGGTGGCATCCTGGGCAACCGTGGTGGTGATCCCGGTCAGGCCAGCCGAGTCGACGGCGGTTTTCAGACCGCGCGCGACATCTTCCATGTTTTCGCCCTTACCCGCGATGTAGTTGTAGGAACCGGCACCGATTGTAACCTTGTAGCCATCCCCCTCGGTGACTGCTGCCGCAGTCGAGAAATCGACTTTTTCGGCACGTTCAGCAATATCACCGGTTGTCAGGGTCAGACCCGTAGTGCCGTTCAATGCGGTAATTACCGTACCGGCGGCGGTACCAGCAAGGCCGCTGACCGTCGTGGTCGTATCGGTGAAAGCGCTTGTTGAGGTCAAAGTCAGATCCGCGCCCGTGGCCGATGCCGTGACACCAGACAGACCCAGTGCATTGATTGCGCCCGAGAAGTAAGTAGCGGCCGAGGTTTCGTCGTCACCCGTCACACCAGTATAACTCAGATCGACCCCAGCGACCGTGATGGTCGCGGTGGCACCGTCATAGTTGGCACCCGAACCGGCAAAAGTCACAACCGCCGTATTACCGGCCGAGGCCACCGCAGTGGCAGAGTTTGCCACCACCGCATTGGCGGCAAGCGAGGTGCCCGTGCCGAAAACACCGGCATCCGTCGACAGATCGTGGCGCGCAACGGTGATGTTGCTAGCGGTGACAGACCCGTCAGCGGCACGGTCGAGTGAGGACAGGATGTTCACGTCTGCCGTGCCCTGGATCAAGTTAAGGCCATTGAATTGTGCCGCCCCAACGACAGAACCGATCTGACTGCGCAGCGCGTTGATATCCGTCTGGATCTTTTCACGGTCGACGTTTTGTTCTTGTGCGGCGACGATCTTGCCTTTGATGTCGGTAAGAAGATCGGTGACGGTTTCACTCGCTTGGCGCGCAAGAGCAACGGTTGACTCGCCAAGAGCAAGACTGTCAGAGATCCCTTTGAAGCCCTTCACATCCGCCTCCATCACCTTCGAAATCGCCCATACTGCAGCGTTATCCTTGGCTGAGGCCACAGATTTGCCTGTAGAGATCTCAGCCTGGGTTTTGTTAAGGCTGGCATTGATGCCCTTGAGCGTTTGAAGCGCGACCATGGCGCTGGTATTTGTCAGAATGCTAGACATGTATCGATCCTTAAAAGAATCGGCGCTTTGCGCCGGGTTTCACATACCGCCCATAGCGGCTCCGGTGGCGTTCTGACCGTTGCGGTGGGGAGCCCCCAACCGCGCCATCCTTTTGGGGATGCAAGTCCGACCATGGCGGGCAAAATCTAAAACATCCCTAAGGCAAGCCGCTGAATACGTTCAATTTGACGAAAATCGCGTCGGTTTGGGCTGGTGCTAAGTCAAGCACGCCGCTCAACACTGCCGGCCTCGAACGCCACCGATTGCGCGCGCCCGTTGCTGTCATAGGTATCAAGACGGAATGCAACTCCGCGAATTGCAGACAGCCGCGCCCGTGCAGCCTTGACCCCATCAATGGCCGCCGACAGCAGTGTCTGATTGGCCTCGGCCCGCTGCTTCAAGATCAAAAGCCGCGCCGTCATTGCACTATCCCCTGTGGGGGCGATCTGGCCGATCAGGTGCGCCTTCCTAGCGGCAAGTGCCCCAAGCTCAGTCAGGTTGCCCTGGCGGATTGCCAGCCGTTCCGAATGGATCAGCGTTTCGATGTCTGCACACAACTGCACGGTATCAACTGCCATAGCTTATCTCTGTACCAACGACTGAAAGATGCTTTCAGCAAGCCCGATACCCCCCGTACGCGCCATGCTGCGGGCCTGCTCCTGACGTAAGAACGAGGAAAACTGTTCCTCGCCAATTCCACCGCCAAAACTGTCGCGCGCCTCACCAAATCCGGCTGATTTAAGCATTTCGGCAAGAAATTGTGCTTCCATCGCCTCAGCCACATCGCGCAGGGCGTCGTCACTCCGAGCCGGAACATTCGCGGGCACAGAATTGCGTGGCCCGGCATTCAAGGCGCTGATGTCAGACATCCATTCTCTCTCCAATTTGCGACAAGTTTCATGACTATGATCTGAACAGGGTAAAGAACCGGTAACTTTGATCTGACATGGTTGTGGCGACACCGGTAGAATCCGTGGAGCAAATGGACCTGAACCCCTTTATTGATCCCGCTGCAGCGATAGCCTCTGCGCCAGTGGGCCAAACACCCAAGGCAATGCCCACTGAAACACTGGCTGCATTTCTTGCAGTGCTTGGGCTGCCAGACCAACCGCTGGTCAAGCGCGTTGACATGGTTGATGTGGCTATTTCAAACACCATTGCCCCCGTTCTGCTTCCCGGCGTGCAGAATTCCACTCAAGATTTGGATAGGGAAGGTCAATCATCCGGGCCCGTCGAACCGGAACAGATTGAGGCTGACACAAATCCGCCGCCAATTACGATACCCGTACAGCAACCGGCATCACTCCCCACGGTTGAGCTCAGGCCGACAGAGCCAGAACGCGATCATGGCGCGCCCATTCGTGGGCAATCGGCCTCACTGGCAGAACAGGCGGGCGAAGGTGTTCTTGTGGAACGATCTAACGGCAGCGCGCAGGAGCAGGGCAGATCCTCCAACCATAGGTCGGAGCAGACTGAACCGCGCCAATCCGTTGCGCCCGTTCCTTCAGTCGACGTGACGAAGCCGTCCCACGCTCTCGCGCTATCGACGCCCGACACCGGCGTCATTCAGGGTGGCCGACCAGAACAGGTCCACGGCACGCCGGCCGTCCGGAGCGGGCTGGAAATGCCTGCAGGTATGGATGCAAACGAACCTCTCCAAAGAACTCAGACCGACGGATATTCCGTTTCCAAAGTACAGCAATCCGTCCCGACGACGCTGCCCTCACCGAACGGGCTGCCAGTTTACACAGTGTCCAGTAACAACGCAGCCGAACCGCATCGCCCACCGGCAAAACCAGAACGTCCCAGTCTGCCCTCCGAGAGGCTGGTCGAAAACGCTGTCCGGCCGACAGGTATTGATGCAACGCGCCTCGCGCCGCCGCTGGCCGCAGGTCAAGTCGACGCACCGGTGCCTGATTGGAATGCCAATTCGGCACCTGTCAGCGCCGTTGCCAGCCCGGCCGCCACATCGGCAGGCAAATCAGGAGGCCCTGACGGCGCGATTGCAGCACCGTTGTTCGCGTTGGCAACACCCACGGCGGACACCAACGACGCCACAGAATGGCGGGCGGCGGGAACGCGGACCGACACAGGTACGGCACCGGAGCCGGAGCCGGCCGCGCCTACAGCGCCAATTCAAGCTTTGCGCCCATCGGCTGCCTTGCCTGCTCCGGCGGACCCGGTACAGCTAGGTGCCGTCGATCTTGATCCAACCAAAAGTGGCGACCTCTTTGGCGCCTTCGCTGTCGCCACAGACCACGTCACGGAAAGCCGCACAGCCGTACCAGCAGTTTTGCCCACACTGCCACACGGACAGGGTGCGCGTATGGCAGAGGCGATCAGCCGATCTCCGGATCGTCCTGTCGAAATAACGTTAGCGCCGGAAGAGCTGGGGCGCGTTCGCATGTCTATCACCACTCAAGACGGCGCACTTACGATGCTGTTGCAAGCCGACCGCCCTGAAACGCTTGATCTGCTGCGCCGCCACATCGACACGCTTGCGCAGGACTTTAAAGATATTGGCTTTGAAAACCTCAGCTTTTCCTTTGGACAAAATTCAAATCCACAACACGCCGTCGAGCTGGATGATACGGCCGAGCAACGCGGCACCGGCGATGTGTTGCCAGCAAGTAAAACCAACGAGATCGAAGCGAACTTGCAACCCAACAATCAGCACCGCGATGGCGGTCTTGATCTGAGGCTTTGAGAGGAACCAAAATGGATGCAGTAACCTTACCGGGCGGCTCAAGTGCGAGCACCGCCACAATCGCACCGAAACCGGAAGGCACGCTGATCAACAGCGATTTTCAGACATTTCTCGTCATGTTGACCACGCAGATGCAAAATCAAGATCCGTTAAACCCAATTGACAGCACGGATTACGCATCACAACTTGCGACATTTTCCGGGGTCGAACAGCAAGTAAAAACCAATACCTTGCTGGAATCGCTCTCGACACAAATGGGGCTGTCGGGCATGGCGCAAATGGCGTCTTGGGTCGGGATGGAGGCACGCGTGGCGGCGCCTGCCCTGTTCGACGGCGCGCCACTCACCTTGTACCCGGCACCCGCAGCCGGTTCCGATCAGACCGTGCTGGTGGCACTGAACGCACAAGGGGTCGAAGTCATGCGCGCGCCGATCACACCTTCATCCGATCCGATAGTATGGGCCGGCACCGACGCGGCCGGATCACCATTGCCAAATGGTGCATATTCTTTCCGCTTGGAAAGCTACACGAACTCGGAACTCATCGGCACATCCACAGTGCAAACCTACGGGCGCATCACTGAAGTACAAAGTGGCACTTCCGGTGCGGTTTTGGTTATGGACAGTGGAGCAGTGCTGACACCGGCTGATATCAAAGCCTTGCGCCAGTCGGCGCCCCTTCCGTGAAGTCGCCGGTCAGAAATAGGAGGCCAGCGCAAAGCCTGCCGCGGCAAGGCCGGCACCAACGGCAACAAGCGCCAATTTTGTAAATGGGAAGCGTTGCGGCACGGGCGTAGGAACATCCGCTTGTCTCGACAAAAGCGCTTCTGCCAATTGCGGCAGACGCGGACCAAAGCGGCCAAGAACCCGCGCCGTGCGCACCAGATCGCGGAGCAGCGCCTGAGGGCCGATATTCTCTTTGATATATTGCTCGACCACCGGCCGCGCAACTTGCCAGATATTCATGTTCGAATTGAGTGAGCGGGCGACGCCCTCAACCACCACCATTGTGCGCTGCAACAGGATCAACTCGGTCCGGGTTTCCATACCAAAACGCTCCGTCACCTCGAACAGGTATGACAACAGACGCGCCATCGATATGTGTTTGGCGTCCATTCCGAAAATCGGCTCGCCCACGGCGCGCAGGGCGCGCGCAAACTCATCAATGTCGCGATCCCGCGGCACATAACCAGCTTCAAAATGGACTTCAGCAACCCTTCGGTAGTCCTTTCGAATAAAACCCATAAGGATTTCGGCATAGACCCTGCGGGTGTATTCATCGATGGACCCCATAATGCCGAAATCATAGGCAATGATATCGCCGTTCGCCGCGATCTTCAGGTTGCCTTGGTGCATATCGGCATGAAAATAGCCGTCCCGCAAAGCATGGCTGAGGAAAAGCTGCAAAACACGCTCAGAGAGCGCCACGCAATCATGCCCTGCAGCCCGTATCGCGTCGACATCACCCATAGGGATGCCTTCTGCCCAACCCAGGGTCATCACCCGCCGCGATGACATGTTCCAGAACGGTTTCGGGACCTGAAATCCTGCGTCTTTTTCGGTATTGGCGGCAAATTCGGATGCGGCGGAACTTTCCAGCCGCAGGTCCAGCTCTCCCATCACAACACCTTCGAAATGGCTGATCACATCCGACGGGCGCAAGCGTCGCGATGCAGGCGACAGGAATTCAATCAATCCAGCCGCAAAATGAAATGCATCAATATCGCGACGAAACGCACGTTCAATACCGGGCCGCAGTACTTTTATGGCAACATCATCGCCGGTCTCCAGCAGCCTTGCCCTGTGCACTTGCGCAATCGAAGCGGCAGCGACGGGTTCTGAGAATTCACCGAACAATGTGTCGACCGGTGCGCCAAGCTCTTCCGCGACCGTGTTTTTTGCAATGGTTGTTGAAAAGGGCGGCAACTTGTCTTGCAACACACGAAGCTGATTGGCCAGATCTTCACCAACGACATCCGGACGCGTCGATAGAACTTGCCCAAATTTGATATAGGCCGGGCCCAGCGCCGTCAGCGCCCGCGTCACCGGCGGTTGCAACGGGTCGCCGCGGTAACCGAGCCATTTGAAGGGCCAGCCGAAGATCCGCGCAGCCAGTCGTATACGCGGCGGCAGGTCCAATGCCTCAAGGGCGACTTTCATCGCCCCCGTGCGTTCAAACGTAGCGCCAGTACGGATCAACCGCCAGATGTTGTGCGGGCCCCGCAACTCAGATCTTCCAGCCGGAATGAAGGGCCGCAACGCCCATCGTCAAATTGCGATATTTAACTTGCTCAAACCCTGCTTGCCGGATCAGCGTCGCGAAACTTTCCTGATCGGGGAACTTGCGGATCGATTCGACAAGATATTGATAGCTGTCGTGATCATTCGCGATGATTTCACCCATCTTGGGGATCACGTTGAAAGAATAGCGGTCATAGGCCCATTGCATCGCAGGGTTCGGCAATTGGCTGAACTCCAGCACCATCAACCGTCCTCCGGGTTTAAGAACCCGGTAGGCCTCGGCCAGCGCATCCGGGATGCGGGTGACATTGCGAATGCCGAAGCTGATTGTGTAGGTGTCGAACGTATTCGCCTCAAACGGCAAGGCCATCGCATCGCCAACCACCCAAGACAGCCGATCCGCCATATTTTCGGCCTCGGCGCGCTTTTGACCCTCAACCAGCATGGATTCGGTCATGTCGAGCACGGTGGCCGTAGCCCCGCCAGCACGTTTGAGAAACCGGAAGGCCACATCTCCGGTACCGCCCGCCACGTCCAGCAGCGTCTGCCCCGGACGCGGCGCCAGCCAATCCATCATCGCGTCTTTCCAAAGCCGATGAATGCCCATCGACATAACGTCATTCATCACGTCATAGCGGTTGGCAACACGGGTAAAGACGCCATGGACCATGCCGGCCTTGGCGCTTTCATCCACTGTCTGGAACCCGAAATGGGTAGTGCGGCTGTCGATATCGTTCATCTGCCCTTGCCGTTTCCTTGAACTCGTCCTTCTTATAGAAGCCTTAGCCGACAAGACAATGCGGCGTTAACGTCCGGAGACACCGATGCCCGAACTTCCCGAAGTTGAAACTGTTCGGCGTGGGCTTGAACCGGCGATGACGGGCAAGGTCATCGTGGCGGCCGCAGTAAACCGGCCCGATCTGCGCTTTCCCTTCCCTGACCGGATGGCTGAACGCCTGCAGGGTGTGCGGGTTGAAGCCTTGCGCCGCCGGTCGAAATACATTCTGGCGGATCTGTCCACGGGTGAGACGTTGCTGATCCATCTGGGCATGTCCGGGCGGATGCTGATATCTGGGGCGGCACCTGGCACGTTTCACCATGACCACCCTGCCCCAGCCAAACACGACCATGTGATACTGGACATGGAAGGCGGCGCGCGCATCACGTTTAACGACGCCCGCCGCTTTGGCGCGATGGACCTGATGGACACCGGCGCGCAGTCGGAACATTGGCTGATCCGCGATATCGGGCCCGAACCTTTGGGCAATGGCTTCAATGAGGCTTACTTGACGGATCGGCTAAAGGGCCGTGCACTGCCGATTAAATCGGCGCTGTTGGATCAAAAAATCGTGGCGGGGCTTGGTAATATCTATGTCTGCGAAGTGCTGCACCGGGCAGGCATTGACCCCCGCCGCAAGGCGGGCAGCCTGAGTGTAAAACGCATGTCGGGCCTCGTGCCGCTTGTGCGCGAGGTGCTGGGCGAGGCGATTGAGGCTGGCGGGTCTTCGCTGCGCGACTATCGGCAAGCGGATGGGGAATTGGGATATTTCCAGCATACATTCCGCGTCTATGACCGCGAAAATGCGCCCTGCCCCACGCCTGACTGCCAAGGCTCCATAACCCGGATTGCGCAATCAGGACGATCGACCTACTTCTGTCCACAGTGTCAAAGATGACTTGAACCTTTGCGCCGGGCTGGTAGGAGTCGCCCTCTGAACCAGAAGTGAGGCTACCCTGATGGCTTATGAAACGCTGATCGTCGAAATCGAAGACGATGTTGCCCTGATTAGACTGAACCGCCCTGATGCGCTCAACGCGCTGAACGCAAAGCTTCTGGAGGAGTTGGGTGACGCTTTGGCCGGGGCAGAAGCCAACGATAAGGTGCGTTGCATTGTGTTGACCGGGTCGGAAAAGGCGTTTGCCGCCGGGGCCGACATCAAGGAAATGTCCGAGAAAACCTTTGTCGAGGTATTCACCAGCGATTTGTTCGGCGCGAACACCGAAACCATGCTGCGCTGTCGCAAGCCAATCATTGCCGCCGTTGCAGGCTATGCACTGGGTGGAGGCTGCGAGCTTGCACTGATGTGTGATTTCATAATTGCCGCAGACACGGCCAAATTCGGACAACCCGAAATCAATCTGGGTGTTGTGGCGGGTATTGGCGGCACCCAACGTCTGACACGCCTGATTGGCAAGTCGAAATCCATGGATATGCACCTGACTGGCCGTTTTATGGATGCGGCGGAGGCCGAAAAATCTGGCCTTGTCAGCCGCGTTGTTCCCGCAGCCAAGCTGGTGCCCGAAGCCATGGCCGCTGCCCGCAAGATATCCGAAAAATCGGCGCTGGCCGCGATGGCAGTCAAAGAGGCCGTGAACCGGTCATATGAGACGACACTGCGCGAAGGCTTGCTGTTTGAACGCCGATTGTTTCATGCGCTTTTCGCGACAGAAGACCAGAAAGAAGGCATGAGCGCCTTTTTGGAAAAGCGCCAACCGCAGTTCCGCGACAAATAGGCTCAGAATCCTCTGGCCCAAGTGTTGACTTATCACCGAGTCGGGCCTAGAAGCGCGACTTCAGATTTACCCGTACCGACATCGGAAAACCAAACATGGCAAATACGCCCCAGTCCAAGAAGCGCGCCCGCCAAAATGAGCGTCGTCAAGATGTGAACAAGGCCCGCCGTTCGCGGATCCGCACGTACCTGCGTAAAGTCGAAGAGGCTATCGCCTCGGGCAGCAAGGAAGTGGCAGCTGCCGCACTGAAGGCAGCACAGCCAGAATTGGCACGTGGTGTGACCAAGGGTGTTCTGCACAAGAACACCGTTGCACGCAAAATGTCGCGGCTGTCCTCGCGGGTCAAAGCGCTCGCTGCCTGATCCGCTACAGAATTTTGAGCATGTAAAAGGGCGCAGTTGATAACTGCGCCCTTTTTGTTTTTCTACTCTGAGGTGATGGTTCTGTGCCCCATTTGCACGGTCCCCGGATTCGCGGACACAAAGACTGAGTCAAGCGCGAAGATCAGTTGCAGCAAGTGCCCCGGCCTTGCTAGCGTCTCCAAGCGATTCATATCGTCTTGGGGGGACATACGGTAACCACGGGCACTGACAGAAGCTGCACCCTGTCATTGTCTGGAACGCGCGCCAATTCATTTGGTGCTGCGGGGTTTATTTCGGATGCTGGCAGCATTGTCTGCGCGCTTCGGAAGATCGGTCATTCGGGCTCACACCCGGATTTGACCGGGGCTGGATATGTCCATTGACTAGCTGCGCTTCCATTGGGGGCGATGTGGCCCGGAAAGTTCCGGATGCCTCGTCGAACCTTTTTCGGGACCGTCGCGCCCCAGGATTAATCGCCGAAAAATGAACAGCCAGCACGGGCTGCACGTGCGGGACAGTGTAAAGAAACGTGGGCAAAGAAATATGACTGAGAACTCCTGGGGGCGGGTACGCAATGAACTTCTTAAAGCCGTTGGAACGAGCAACTTTACATCCTGGATAGAGCCTTTGACGCTCGTCTCGCTTGAAGACGGGATCGCGTGTTTTGATGTGCCGACCAAATTCATGCGCGATTGGGTGTCACGAAATTTCGCCGAGCAGATTCGCCTGCACTTGGTCAAAGCCGGTGAGACTGTTGATCGCGTCGAGTTTCATGTGCCGGCGACCCGCGCCACACCGATTGCAAAAGTAACCGAACGCGCGCCGCGCCCGGTGCCGCGCGATGAGACCGGGCTGCCGGTTGCAGCCCTCGACAGCCGATTTACCTTTGACACCTTTGTTGTCGGCAAGCCCAATGAGCTCGCCCATGCAGCTGCGCGCCGCGTCGCCGAAGGCGGACCGGTCACCTTCAATCCGCTGTTCCTCTACGGCGGTGTCGGCCTTGGCAAAACCCACCTGATGCATGCTATTGCTCAGGAATTGCAGACACGTCAGCCCGGACTTCGCGTGCTTTACCTATCTGCAGAACAGTTCATGTACCGTTTTGTTCAGGCCCTGCGCGAAAAGCAGATTATGGATTTCAAAGAACTCTTTCGGTCGGTTGATGTGCTGATGGTCGATGACGTGCAATTCATTGCCGGCAAAGAATCCACGCAAGAAGAATTCTTTCATACCTTCAACGCGCTGGTGGATCAGAACAAGCAGATCGTGATTTCCGCTGACCGTGCGCCGGGTGAAATCAAGGATCTGGAAGAACGAATCAAAAGCCGCCTGCAATGCGGGCTGATCGTTGACCTGCACCCAACAGACTACGAATTGCGGCTGGGCGTACTTCAGCAAAAGGCTGAGCTTTATCAAAGTCAGAATCCGGGGCTGAACCTTGCGGCGGGCGTGCTGGAATTTCTGGCCCACCGGATCACCACCAATGTGCGGGTGCTTGAAGGCGCTTTGAACCGGCTCTTCGCGTTTTCCAGCCTTGTTGGGCGGGACATCACCTTGGATCTGGTTCAAGATTGTCTGGCCGATGTGCTGCGCGCTTCTGATCGCAAAGTGACGATCGAAGAAATTCAGCGCAAAGTCTCGGAGCATTACAATATTCGCCTGTCCGACATGATCGGACCGAAACGTGTGCGCACCATCGCGCGGCCGCGTCAGGTGGCGATGTATCTTTCAAAGAACCTGACCACCCGGTCTTTGCCCGATATCGGCCGTCGCTTCGGCGGGCGCGATCACACGACGATCATGCACGGTGTGCGCAAGATTGACGAGCTGAAAGCCACAGACAGCCAGCTGGCCGATGATCTAAGCCTGCTTCAACGGCTGCTTGAGGCTTGAAGAACACCAAAGCGGCCTTGACGCTCTGTCCAATCCATTGGACATTCCCGAAAATTTCTTGAGCTGCGGGGGAAAGTCGTGCACTTTCCCCTCCCGGCTATCTCAAGGGGACGGATATGAAGATCAGCATCGAACGCGCAACGCTTCTGAAAGCGGTGAGCCAGGCGCAGTCGGTCGTCGAACGGCGCAACACCATCCCGATCTTGGCCAATGTGCTGATCGAGGCCGAAGGCAGCAATGTCAGCTTCCGCGCCACGGATCTTGATATTGAGGTCGTGGACAAGGCACCAGCGCAAGTTGAACGTGCCGGTGCCACCACCGTGTCAGCAGTGATGTTGCACGAGATTGTGCGCAAGCTTCCCGATGGCGCGCTGATCCAGCTGACCGATGATCCCGCCGCTGGACGCCTGACGGTTCAAGCAGGGCGCTCGACGTTCTCGCTTGCGACCTTGCCAAAGGAAGACTTTCCGGTGATGGCGTCGTCGGAGTACACGTCAAACTTTTCGGCTCCTGCGCAGATGCTACGGCGTCTTTTCGACAAGTCGAAATTTGCGATATCCACCGAAGAAACCCGGTACTACCTGAACGGCGTTTATATGCATGTGGCGCAAGGTGAAGAAGGACAGGCGCTGCGCTGTGTGGCGACAGACGGCCACCGTCTGGCCCGGATCGACGCGCCGCTGCCTGAGGGTGCGGAAACGATGCCCGGCGTGATCGTACCCCGCAAAACCGTGGGTGAGATGCGCAAACTTCTGGATGATGACGATATGCAAATCGCGGTATCAGTCTCGGAGACAAAAGTCCGCTTTGCCACGCCTGAAATGACGCTGACCTCGAAGGTCATCGACGGCACCTTCCCCGACTACACCCGAGTGATTCCGGTTGGAAATACAAGGCGGCTTGAGGTGGACGCATCCGAGTTCGCCAAGGCCGTGGACCGGGTGGCCACCGTATCGTCCGAACGGTCGCGCGCAGTGAAGCTTCAATTGGACGAAGACCGCTTGATTCTGTCGGTCAACGCCCCCGATGCTGGTGCCGCCGAAGAAGAGCTGGCTGTTGCCTATAATGACGAGCGGCTGGAAATCGGCTTCAACGCGAAATATCTGCTCGAGATCGCAAGCCAGGTAGATCGGGAGAACGCCGTCTTCATGTTCAACTCATCCGGCGATCCGACTTTGATGCGTGAAGGCAATGATACCTCCGCCGTCTACGTCGTGATGCCCATGCGGGTCTGATTGTCCTTCGCCGGAGCCTCCGGCACAGGTATGTTCACCACGCTGAAAGGCACGGGGAGGCGCGCGTGCCAAGTCTGTACGTCACTTCGCTGACACTCTCTCATTTTCGCTCGCACCGTCGTGCGGACATGGTGTTTGATGGCAGGCCTGTCGCAATTTTCGGGGCCAATGGTGCCGGAAAGACCAATATCATTGAGGCGCTGTCACTGCTGTCACCCGGTCGCGGTCTTCGCCGTGCCGGTGTTGATGAAATTGCCCGGCGGCCCGAGGCGCTTGGCTGGAAGATCCGCGCGGATCTGGTAAGCCTGCATCAGAGCCATGAGGTTGAAACCTTTGCCGAACCTGGCACCCCCCGCAGCGTTTTGATTGATGGCAAAACCGCACCACAGGCAGCACTTGGCCGTATTGCGCGCATGCTTTGGCTTGTGCCCGCGATGGACCGGCTCTGGATCGAGGCTGCCGAAGGTCGCCGCCGTTTTCTTGACCGGATGGTGTTGAGCTTTGAACCGGGCCACGCAGATGCGGTTCTTTCCTACGAAAAGGCTATGCGTGAACGCAACCGTCTGCTGAAAGACGATGTTCGCGATGCACGGTGGTACAGCGCGCTTGAAGCGCAGATGGCAGAGGCCGGTACGCTCATCCAGCAGGGCCGCGCGGCGGCGGTGATGCGTGTTGCAGCCGCTCAGACCAATGCTGACACGGTTTTTCCTGTAGCCGATCTGACGATCCTTGGCCCCGAGGGGGAAGCGCGGCCCGAGGGCGTCGAAGCGCTGACCGATGCCTTTGCCCAAGGACGCGCGCGTGATATGGCCGCAGGCCGGACGCTTGTCGGGCCACATCGTGCTGATTTAGGCGCAGTTTATGCGGCCAAGGGCATGCCAGCGTCGCAGTCATCTACGGGTGAGCAAAAGGCGCTGTTGATTTCATTGATTCTTGCCAATGCGCGCGCCTTGGCTGAAGATTTCGGCGCGCCACCTATCCTCTTGCTGGATGAGGTCGCGGCCCACCTTGATGCCGATCGCCGTGCAGCGCTTTATGATGAGATCTGTGGGATTGGCACGCAGGCCTTCATGACCGGCACCGGAAGCGACCTTTTTGAGACACTCGGGACGCGGGCGCAGAATTTTGAAGTGACAGAGGCAAGTGGGCTTTCAACTGTCATTGAAAGGAGCTGACCATGACACCACAACGCGTGACTTTGATTACTCTTGGGGTGGATGATCTGGCCCGTTCAACACGCTTTTACAGGGCCTTGGGGTGGACGCCGACCCATGAAATGGAAGAGGTTGTCTTCTTTCAGATCCACGGCGCAGCACTTGGGCTATTTGGGCGCGCAGCCCTTGCGGCCGATCAGGGCCGACCGGGGGCTGTGCTTGGCACGGGTGCGATAACGCTTGCCCAGAATTTCGAAAGCGAAGCTGAGGTGGATAAGGCTTATCAGGTCGCACTGAATGCCGGTGCCGTTGGATTAAAAGCGCCCGAAAAGGTGTTTTGGGGCGGCTACTCAGGATACTTCGCGGATCCGGACGGGCATGTTTGGGAACTTGCGATGAACCCATTTTGGTCGCTTGAAGAAGACGGGAGTCTTCTGTTGGGCCAAGGTAAGTAGATGGGAACAAGTGATTTGCGACGCGGCAAAAACACCATTTTGTTTTGATCGCCGGATCTGGGGCTGCGAAATGGCGGAACTTTCCGCCACGGCCATGGCGAACCGATTGGCCGAACGCGCACCACGCGCGGCCCCTATCGCACTCCTGTGTCGGGCTTTTCTGAAAAAGATCACCGTCAACGTCATCTGGAACGGTTTTCATCAATGGCATTTGTTTCTTTGACGCATTAATTTGGCGTGGGCAGGTAGAGTCTGCGTGAACGTTTCTGGGATTGGCGATGGACGAATTTCACAAGAAACTGGCCGCGTTGCGCCGCGACTGTCACCGCCATCCCGAATTGGGATTTCAGGAAATCCGGACCAAAGACAAAGTGGCGTTGGCCCGCGATCGCCTGCCTGCCAGAAAGGATACATGATGACCAACCTTCTTCCTCCGACGCCGCTGGGGCATGTCGCTGCGACCCGGAAATCCGGTGACGCCGCCCTACGCGTACTGACAAAGCAGGACTTCGCCACCGCGCGCGCCGAGATCACCCAATGGCAAGGTTACGCCCCGACGCCGCTCGTGTCGCTCACCGCACTTGCCGCCCGGATCGGCGTGGACGAGGTGCTTTACAAGGACGAAGGCCCGCGCTTTGGGCTTGGCAGCTTCAAGGCGCTGGGCGGTTCGTACGCGGCCCAGCGCGTCTTGCAGCGCGAACTGGCGGGGCGGACCGGCCACGAGGTCAGTCTCGTAGATATCCGAGCCGGGAAATACCAGGCTGAATGCGCGGGTATCACCCTTGTTTCGGCCACCGATGGCAATCACGGCCGCTCGCTTGCCTGGGGCTGCCAGCGGTTTGGCGCACCCTGCCGGATCTATATTCATGCCGAGGTCAGTGAAGGCCGCGCGCAGGCGATGCGTGATCTTGGCGCCGATGTGATCCGTATCACCGGCGATTATGACGCCTCGGTCGCCCTTGCAAAATCCGAGGCCGAAAAGAACGGCTGGTTCGTCGTCTCCGACACGTCATGGTCCGGATATACCCTGCCGCCGCGCGATGTGATGTCCGGCTACGGTGTGATGACCGAAGAGGTCTGCGAAACGCTGGACCGCGCGCCAACGCATGTCTTCTTGCAAGGCGGCGTCGGCGGGTTGGCCGCAGGCGTTGTCGCTGGCTTGCGCCAGCACTGGGGCGCCGATGCCCCGCGCGTTGTCATCGTGGAACCCGAACTCGCCGCCTGCCTTTTTGAAAGCGCCAAGGCGGGCCGCGCCACAAACGTAGCCATCGCCGAGGAAACCCTGATGGCGGGGCTATCTTGCGGTGAGCCGTCAGAGATTGCATGGGAAATCCTTGCAGAAGAGGCGTCAGACTTTCTGACGATCCCCGAAAGTATCGTGGCCCCGACCGTGCGGCTCTTGGCGCGGCCCCTTGCAGGAGACAGCGCTGTTGAGGCCGGAGAAAGTGCCATTGCCGGGCTCGCAGCCCTGATCGCGGCGCGGCAGGATGAGGGCCTTTCGACGAAACTTGGCCTTGATGCGGGATCCCGCGTGCTCCTGATCGGCTCCGAAGGCGTAACCGATCCTGCTATCTTCAAGATGATCATGGAGGGCCGCGATGCGGCCTGATCTGCCGCCGCGCGGCTTTGTCGACGCGGAATTTGCGACCCGTATTTCTGCGACTTCGACCGCAACTGGGCGATTGGCCGTGCCGACGATCCGGCTCGCCGCGCCTATGACATCCTTTGGCGCGCGACCGAGGCCGGGATTGCAGCCGCCCGTCCGGGCAATACCTGTCAGGATCTCTTCCTAGCCATGTCGGCGGTAATCGCCGAGATGGACGACAGCGGCGGCAATATCGGCCGGCTGGGACATGGGCTGGGCATGCAGTTGACCGAACAGCCGTCACATGCGGCCTTCGACACGACGATCTTGCAAGAAAACATGGGGCTGACGCTGGAGCCCTCGCTGAGCTATGGCAAAGGCCTTATGATGGTGCATGAAGAGAATATCATCGTTGGCCAAAACGGCGGCCTACTCCTGACAACCCGCGCCGCGCCGGAA
>JBARVN010000074.1:0-9898 GCA_049646285.1 Albidovulum sp.
GTGATCCTGTCGCGCAGCTTGTTCATGGCCAGCACCTGATGCGCCTCGGTCAGGCCCATTTCCCACGGCAGGCCCGCATATTTGATGCTGGTCGCAGGGCTGGCGCCGGTGCCGCCATTGTGGCCCGAGATTAGAATCACATCGGCCTTGGCCTTGGCCACGCCTGCGGCAATCGTGCCCACCCCCGAGGATGAGACAAGCTTGACCGTCACCTTGGCACGCGGGTTGATCTGCTTGAGGTCATAGATCAGCTGCGCAAGGTCTTCGATCGAATAGATATCATGGTGCGGCGGCGGCGAAATCAGCGTCACACCTTCGGTCGAATGGCGCAGGCGCGCGATCAGCTTTGTCACTTTCATGCCGGGCAACTGGCCACCTTCGCCGGGTTTCGCCCCTTGGGCGACCTTAATCTCCAGCTCCTCACAGGCGTTCAGATATTCCGCCGTCACGCCAAAGCGGCCCGATGCCACCTGCTTGATCTTGGCGCTGGGGTTGTCGCCATTCGGTTCCGGCATGAAATGCGCCGGGTCCTCGCCGCCCTCGCCACTATCGGACTTGGCGCCGATCCGGTTCATCGCCACGTTCAGCGTCTTGTGCGCCTCGGGCGACAGCGCCCCCAGCGACATGCCTGGCGTCACGAACCGCTTGCGGATCGAGGTGATGCTTTCCACCTCTTCAATCGGCACCGGACGGCCCAACGGCTTGATGTCCAGCAGATCGCGCAGATGGATGGGCGGATTGGCCCGCATCGTCGCCGAATACTGCTTCCAAAGATCATAGGACGCGCGGTCACAGGCCGATTGCAGCATATGCATGGTCTGCGCTTCCCAGGCATGTTTCTCGCCCGAACGGCGCGCCTTATAGAAACCGCCGATCGGCAAAACATCGGTGCCGCCCATCCAGCCCCGCTGATGAACCTCTTCCATTTTGTGCTGAATACCGCTGGTGCCGATGCCCGAGATGCGGGAATGCATGCCGGGGAAGTACTCCGCGACCATGGCACGCGACAGCCCCACCGCCTCAAAGTTCAAGCCCCCGCGATAAGATGAGATCACCGAGATCCCCATCTTCGACATGATCTTCAACAGCCCCGCATCAATCGCATCGCGATAGCGGCGCGTTGCATCCAGCAAGCTGCCATCAATCAGGCCACGACGAACCCGATCGGCAATGCTGTCCTGCGCGAGGTAAGCGTTGACCGTCGTCGCCCCGCAACCGATCAGAACCGCAAAATAATGCGGATCAATGCATTCGGCCGCGCGCACGTTGATTGAACAGAAGGTGCGAAGCCCCTTGCGGGTCAGCCAGCTATGCACGGCACTGGTGGCCAGGATCATCGGCATCGCCACTTTGGCGTCGCCCTGATGCTGGTCGGTCAACACCAGATGGCCGGCACCTGAACGCACCGCATCCTCGGCCTCGGCCCGGATACGCTCCAACCCCTTGCGCAAGGCGTCCGGCTCATCCCCGGTGGGGAAGGTGCAGTCGATGAACGCCACCTGATCGCCGAACTGGCGCACCATTTCGTCAAACTCGCCATTGGCGATGAACGGGCTTTCCAGCACAAGGATCTCGGCTTGCGAGCTGTCTTCATCCAGCACGTTCTTGAGGTTTCCAAACCGGGTCTTGAGGCTCATCACCCGGCTTTCACGTAAACTGTCGATGGGCGGGTTCGTCACTTGGCTGAAATTTTGGCGGAAGAAATGGCTCAGCGGCCGGTATTGCTTGGACAGAACCGCAGCAGGCGTATCGTCGCCCATCGAGGCGATCATTTCCTTGCCATCCTCGGCCATCGGCGCGAGAACCTGCTCCAGCTCCTCAAGACTATAGCCGGCAGCTATCTGACGTTTGCGCAGCTCAGCACCCTCGAACAGGGCCTTTTCCGGCACGTCGCGCATCATCTCATTCAGATCGACAACCTTTTCGATCCAGTCCGCATAGGGCTGGGCGGCTGCCAGTTTGTCCTTCATTTCACTGTCGTGATAAAGGCGGCCCTTTTGCATATCGACGGCGATCATCTGGCCCGGCCCCAATGCGCCCTTTTCGCGTACCGATGCTTCATCGATCGGCACCATGCCCACCTCAGAGCCTGCGATCAGCAGCCCGTCACCGGTCACCACATACCGCATGGGGCGCAAGCCGTTGCGGTCCAAGCCGCCGCACACCCAGCGGCCATCGGTCATCGCAAGCGCCGCGGGCCCGTCCCAGGGCTCCATAACCGCGTTGCAATAGGAATACATGTCCTGCCAGGCCTGCGGCATTTCCACCGCCGACTTGGACCAGGCCTCAGGCACCAGCATGGTCTTGGCCATGGGGGCGGACCGGCCTGCGCGCACCAGCACTTCAAAGACCGCGTCCAGTGCTGCGGAATCCGATGAGCCTTGTGCTACAATCGGTTTGATATCCCCAGCCTGATCGCCAAAGGTCGCAGAGGCCATACGGATCTCATGGCTGCGCATCCAGTTCAGGTTGCCTTTCAGCGTGTTGATCTCACCATTATGGGCGAGCATGCGGAAAGGCTGCGCCAACCACCACTGCGGGAAGGTGTTGGTGGAATAGCGCTGGTGATAGATCGCGAATGCGCTCTCAAACCGCTCATCCATCAGATCGGGGTAGAAGGTGGCGACCTGTTCGGCCAGCATCATACCCTTGTAGATGATCGAGCGGCACGACAGCGAACAAAGGTATAGCCCCGCAATGCCTGCCGCGACCGCTCCCTTCTCAATCCGGCGGCGGATGACATAAAGCTCGCGCTCAAACGTCTCCTCATCAACTCCCTTGCCGTTCTTGATCAGGATCTGCTCAATCTCGGGACGGGTGATATTGGCCTTCTCGCCCAGAACTTCGGTGTTCACGGGCACGTGGCGCCAGCCATAGATGTCATAGCCCATGCGCAGAACTTCGGTTTCCACGATGGTCCGGCAGGTTTCTTGTGCACCAAAATCGGTGCGGGGCAGGAAGACCTGACCAACGGCAATCAACGCCTTCATATCGGGTTCATGTCCGGTGCGACGGACCTGATCGTAAAAGAACGGCACCGGGATCTGCACGTGAATGCCCGCGCCGTCGCCGGTCTTGCCATCGGCATCAACGGCACCGCGGTGCCAGACAGCTTTCAAGGCCTCGATGCCATGCTCGACAACCTTACGGGACGCCTTGCCATCGATCGACACAACAAGGCCAACACCGCAGGACGCATGCTCATCCTCGGCACGATAGAGACTGTTTTCGGCCATCCACTGGCGCTTGGTCTCTTCGGCGGCCACCCAATTTGAGTCAAATTCGGTCATTGCCCGTCTCCTTCATCCACATGGGGATTCTCTAATTCATATTCCGCCCGCGTCGCTCGCTTGTGGTCGCCCGCAAGGCGGACCGAGGCAAAGGCCTTGTCGGTATAGATTTCCGAACGCATCGGCCAACCCTGCGCCGCATCAAACAGGCCCGGCATCAGATCATAGGTGTCATCGTCCAGCGTGGTGTCGCGCATCCAGATATGCGCGCCGCATGTTGCGCAAAACGCGCGCTCGGCGAATGCGGACGAGGCATAGCGGGTCACCGGGCCGGTGATTGTCACACCGTCGGCCGGTGCATCGAAACACAAGAACAGCCCGCCCGACCAGCGTTGGCACATGCGGCAATGGCAGGCACCCACCCTTGGATCGTGGCCTTCGACCACGACGGTCACAGCACCGCACAGGCACTGGCCGTTTATTGGGGCAAGTTGCGTTGTCATGATGGCTCTTTTTCCAATGGAAGTGGCGCGCCGGTCATTGTTATCTCACAGTCAAATCGCGGCTCTGCATCCAAAAACCCCGCCTCACCGGGCAGTGAAAATGTGACAGGCGTGCTGAAGGTTTCTTCACTCTGGCCTTCCGGGGTTTCGGCCGTTTCGCGATCTGCAAAAAACAGGCGCCAGTCGCGGTGGATAAACTGCTTGCCCTTGCGCCGGAACAGCACGCTGCCATCTTCTGAGTAACCGCTGAGTTCAAACCGGGTCTGCTCCAGCGTGACTCCGTCGATCACAACTCTCTCTCCGGTCAGGCTGTCATAACCGGTATAGCGCAGAACCTCGCCAAAATTGTTTTCGGTGCGAAAATCGAAATCGTCCCGCCCGGTCATCAGCAGCGTTGAGAACGAGGCAGGGTCCGCCTCGACGGTCAACTTGTCTTGCGTGCCCGAAATGACCGATATGCTGTCAATCCAGCGGGTTTCCCGGTCAATATGGGACAGGTAGAAAAGCCCGTCGCTGTCCATCAGGGCAGACCGTTGATCTCCGGGGGCATCCGCTTCGCAGCGATAATGTTGTGAGACGACACAGCCATGCAATTGTGCGGTCAAAAAGGCAGTACACCCCTCTGGTACAGCGAATTTGCTCGCCGCGACCGAGGGTGCGGCCCAGGCCGCGCAGAGGGTCGCAATGATCAGAACCCGTGTCACCGTAACGTTTCCTTCATACTCCGGGTCAGCAACGCTGACCATTAACCTTTGTTACCATTTGGTGCTGTCGGGACGGATGCCATACGCAGATCCGACGCTGTCCAGCCCGCCGCACCACCCGTTTTGGCGACGGCGTTAACCTTTGTTACTCCGCCGCGACGGACTGCGCGTCGGCCAGATAACTCAGCACGCTTTCAGCCGCTTCGCGGCCGTCGCGAATGGCCCAAACCACCAACGACGCACCGCGCACGATATCGCCCACGGCGTAAACACCGGTCAGGCTTGTGGCATGGCTGCGGAAGTCGGCCTTGATGGTGCCCCAACGGGTCACTTCCAGCCCTTCGGTGCCCCAGAGCGCGGGCAGATCTTCAGGCTCAAATCCAAGGGCTTTGATCACCAGGTCAGCGTCTTCGATGTAGTCTGCGCCGTCGATCACCTCAGGGGCCTGACGACCGGTTGCATCGGGTGCACCAAGGCGCATGCGTTCGACCAACACGCCTTCCACAGCGTCCCCGGCGGTGAATCCCTTTGGCGCGGTTTGCCAGACAAACTCAACGCCTTCTTCTTCCGCATTCGTCACCTCACGCTGCGATCCGGGCATATTTGCCTTGTCGCGGCGATAGAGGCACTTCACCGACTGTGCCCCTTGGCGGATCGCAGTGCGCACACAATCCATCGCCGTATCACCACCGCCGATCACGACAACACGCTTGCCACTTGCGTCCAACTCACCGCTGTCAAACTCTGGCACATCATCGCCAAAAGACTTGCGGTTTGATGCAGTCAGGTAGTCAATCGCCCGGACAATGCCGGAAGCCGAGGCATTTGGCCCCGAAAGATCGCGGCTTTTGTACACGCCTGTTGCGATAACCACGGCATCATGGGTGCCCCGAATGGCGTCAAAGGCCAGGTCTTCGCCGACATTACAGTTTTGAACAAACTGCACGCCACCTGCCTCAAGCTGCGCGATGCGCTGCATCACGGCATCCTTTTCCAGCTTAAAGCCGGGGATGCCGTAGGTCATCAACCCGCCCGCACGGTCATAGCGGTCATAGACGGTGACCTGCAGGCCCTGACGGCGCAGCACATCAGCGGCGGCCAGCCCGCCCGGCCCTGCACCGATAATGCCCACACTCTCGGCCCGTTCAGCCGCAGGTTTGATCGGCTTGATCCAACCATTATCCCACGCAAGGTCGGTCAGATATTTTTCCACGGCACCGATGGTTACGGTGCCGTGGCCGGATTGTTCGATCACGCAATTGCCTTCGCACAGACGGTCTTGCGGGCAAATGCGCCCACAGATTTCTGGGAATGTGTTTGTGGCCTGTGACAGCTCATACGCTTCTTGAAGCCGCCCTTCGGCGGTCAGGCGCAGCCAGTCGGGGATATTGTTGTGCAACGGGCAATGTGTCTGGCAATAGGGCACGCCACATTGGCTGCACCGGCCCGCCTGCTCGGCTGCCTTCGCGGCGGCGAACTCGCGGTAAATCTCACCGAAATCCTGGGCGCGCACAGTGGCATCGCGCTTTTGCGGCATCTCGCGGCCAAGGGTCACGAATTGAAGCATGCGATTTTGGGCCATGCGCGTCACTTTCAGGCAAAAGAACTTGTTGACGCAGTGCTACTTGGTGCCGCTGGAAATTAAAAGGCAGTAGTGCTGACCTATATTGAATATTTATGACGCTCTTTTCTTCTTTGAGGCCTGTGCTGCGTAATAATACGTCACCAATGCTGACTTATAAGTCAGTCATGCTGACCTATAAGTCAGAATCCCAAGCCCAGAGCAATCAAAACACCTGTCCCGACGATGATTCTCCACCAGCCGAACAGTGCATATCCGTGCCGACTGACATAAGACAGCAACCAGCGCACCACGAGTATCGCCACCACAAAGGCGGCTGCAAACCCAATTGCAATTTCCCACACGGCGCTCAGATCCAGAACATCGCGGTTCTTATAAAGATCATAGGCAAATGCTCCGGCCATGGTGGGCATCGACAAAAAGAAAGAAAACTCAGCGGCCGCTCGCTTGTCAGCGCCAAAGGCCAGCGCCCCCACGATGGTCGCACCAGAGCGCGACACGCCGGGGATCATCGCAAGACATTGGATCACGCCGATGCCCAGAGCCATCTTCATCGGGAACCGTTCGGCATCATGATAGCGTGGGGTCAACGGCAGACGGTCCACCACCAGCAAAACAACACCGCCCAGGATCAGCATGGACGCAATCAGCCGCGGGCTTTCAAACAGAACGTCTTTGATGAAGTCATGCGCCAGAACGCCGACCACAACCGCCGGAAAGAAAGCCAGCAGGATCGACCCGGCAAAACGGCGGGCTTGTGGATCATTTGGCAACCCGGTCACGGTTTTGGCGATCTTTGCCGCGTAGACGCCCAGCACCGCAAACACGGCGCCAAGCTGGATCACAACTTCAAAGGTTTTGCCTGCACTCTCAAAGCCAAGGAAATGCCCCGCCAACAGGATATGGCCTGTGGAAGATACGGGAATGAACTCGGTCAGCCCTTCAAGAAGCCCCAAAAAAAGGGCGCTAAACGTTTCACTCATACATTGTTCCTGCCCTGCGTGACTGCCCCGCGCATACCAAAATGCGCGCCTGTGTCTTACGACAAGCTGTTAGCGGGCGGAAGCAATCTTTGCAGCGGGTGTGGTTTGTGGTGCTGTACGAACTTCGCGCACCGGGCTGCCATATTCGGTCAGATCCAGATAGTGGCCCGCAATTTCCGCCAATTTCCGGTTGCTCTCCGTGTATCGCCCGGAAAATTTGGTTTCAACGTATTGCGATACAGGATGAATGCCACCCATCACCCAAGAAAACGGGGGACGGCGTAGTATATACCCAAAGCCCCTGTAAAAGCCGTATGGCGTTGTGCCGATGCGGATTGTTGGGGCAGGGGTCAGAACGCTTTTCTGGAATTTGTTGATGCGCCGCAAGATCGGTACGGCATATTCCGGGTAGCTGGGGGCATAGGCGGCGCGGTGGGTCGGCAGAACCCCGGTGAATTCCCGGTTTCCGGCAAACTCTGCCAGCCGGGACATTGCACCATCCATATCTGTTCTCAGGCTTTCTTGGGTCACTATATGTACGTTACCCGCGCCAAAAAGCTCCTGATACAGGGTGATCAACCGGTGAAATTCAAAATGTTCGGCCCTGAAACCGTGAAAGCCCAATTCAGGGTCGCCAGCAAAGAACAGCTCCGGGCTCATCGTGCCGCCGCGCAGCAGATATTGCATATAGACCGACGTCAGAATGCGGTTCTGTGAGCGGATAGAAATCATAACCTTTGCGTCGGGTGCTATGGCTTTCAGACGCCTGGCATAATCGTCGCTGCCCATACCGCCGAAAAACGGGTGGCCCGACAGGATCTCGGATGAAATCACCGGTACTTTGCCTTCGGGGAGTTTGGAAAGGCCGTCCCGAATAACAGCGCGCATGCCTTCGGGGTCAAACAGCAATCCGTGCGGGGCGACGATATGGTCCCACACTTCCGGGTGGCGGGCGATCTGAAGATAGCCATGTTCCGGTACAAACAAGCGCTGCTGCATCCAGGACGTTGCCGTCTTATGATAGCCGATGTGCAGCAAAACCTGCTGTTTCATTACCGATACCCTTCCAACATACGCCAACACGACCCGCGCGACAGTTTCCCTCTCTATCGCGGCAAGGTCAAACATTTCCGTAGAAGTCAGAAAAACGGAAACAAATCTCCAGTGATCGCAGGAGTTTCCGGTAAACCGGAACGATCAGCCTTCTAACCAGGTTCGCGCAGGTTCCGTGCCGACTCTTTGATCGAATCGTATTGGCCGGCCGGACGAAAGCGCCACAGGTAGTCGGGCAAAATTGCGAGTGCGGGTGTGGCTGCGATACCAAGATCAGGCAAACCCTTTGCCCCGTCTGCCACCACGTTGTCTTGGCGCAATGATTTAACCTGATCTCGGGTCAGGATGGTGTTGGATATCAATCCGCCGGTTACGAAAGACGTGAAATCAAGCACGGACGCGATAATCCGCGCTTTCCAGAACGGCATGTTCAACAACAACCGGCGGCGATTGATCACGGTCAGCATCTCGGCCATCAGCGCGCGGAACGTGGCCGCAACCGGCCCGCCCAGTTCATAGACACCCTGCGCACGCCCTTGAATGCCCGCAACGGCTGCTTGTGCAACATCGTCTACGTAGACCGGCTGAAACCGCGTCTCAGCACCAACCAAGGGCAAGATCGGGCCAAGGCGCGACATCGCTGCAAAGCGGTTGTAAAACCCATCTTCAGCGCCGAACATCACCGATGGGCGCAAGATCATGGCCGTCGGGAAAGCAGAAAGCACGGCAGCCTCACCTTCGGCCTTGGTGCGTGCATAGTCGCAGTCACTGCTGGCCTCTGCCCCAATCGCCGAAACGTGAACCAAAGAAGACACGTCAGCGTTTGCGGCGATGCGCGCGATCCGCCCCGCGCCTTCGGCCTGGACTGCATCAAAATTATTGCGTCCGCCTTTGTCGAAAGTGCCCACGCAATTTACGACAGCGTCCGCTCCGGCAGTGGCAGCAAGAACCGAGGCATCATCGCGAATGTTGCAAAACAGGGGTTCGACCTGACCGACAGTGCCATATGTCTTCACAAACAGGGCTTCATTCGGGCGTCGGCAAGCCACGCGAACGCGCCAGCCCTCTTTCGCCATCCGACGCGCGATATACCGGCCGAGGAATCCCGAACCGCCGAAAATTGTGACGAGTTTGGACATGGTTATGGCCTCCGACTCTGCATAAAATCACCCTTTGATTAACGCCCCGTTGCCCTGCGAACAAGTCACGAGTGCATATCGACATGAATCGCATCAGACCCCGTTGACAGGGGTGCAGAGCGGATATACATCGCCCGACAAGACACCTGCCCAGGTGGCGGAACTGGTAGACGCGCACGGTTCAGGTCCGTGTGCCGCAAGGCGTGGAGGTTCGAGTCCTCTCCTGGGCACCACAAAATCCTTAAAATTTGTTAAATTTCATTGCCTTAATGGTGGAGCCTAGAGATCAATCCACCTTAGAGCCCACCTTTCAGCTTACGCTAAGAATTATACGCTACGGCTCAAAGGGCGGTGAGCCGACCTTCGCTGTGATGACATGGTAAAGGGGTGGGGAAGCTGGGAGCCGCCATTCAGATCGGTTCGATACCGGCCAGCGCGCTGCACTGACGCATGACCGCTCTGAGCCCAACTCAGTTATTGTGATTTTGTGCTGCGTGCGCTCGCAGCGTGAAATATGCGGCATGAGCGTAAAACTGCATGCCGCCCGGCAGCACAAGAAGCGGCCATTCGCGCAAGTAGCAGCATTGAACGGACGCCGAATTTACAGGTTGCGGGACTTAACGCACTTTCATTGCATCTCGTTTGAACGCTGCCAAATTGCGCATAGCAGACCATCAATTTTGAATGCTCTAAAGCACTTCTTG
>JBARVN010000075.1:0-14070 GCA_049646285.1 Albidovulum sp.
AAGACATGAACCGCATAAATGATCGCTGGAATGCCTAGAACTGCAACCAACAACATTGCCGCAAAACCTGACCGCCGCATCATCACTTCCGAGGGCGTACGGATATACGGGATGGTGACAAGAGGCACGATCCCGAAAGCATTGATAAGATCCTTGGGGCGACGTACAGCGCCGTTGAGCAGCTCCAGAAGGACGATCAGGCCGATTCCCAGTGCCGCGCCACCAAAGATGCCACCACCAGCGATCAAAACACGGTTGGGGCTGGACGGCCGGTTGGGCACCGTCGCGGCATCGACCACTGATATCCGTTCACCCTTGGACAAAACTTCGATCTGTTCGCCGGCAGCGGCTTTGGATTGATTTGCCACAGCGGTGTTATACTGCTGTTGGATATTCGATTTGTCGCGCACCAACGCATCCAACGCGACCTGAATGGCAGGAGTGCGGTCAATGGAATCCTTCAGCACTTCAAGCTGTTCGATCAACTGCAGCCGTTGTTCTTCGGCAACGGCAATGCGTGTATCCAGATCGGCGATCTGAACATCCAGCATGGTCGCAGCAGGGTTGCCTGTCACATCAGGAGGCAGCTGCGCTTTGACAACATCTTCCAGCTGCGCGATTTGCGACTGCAACATCTTCACTTTCGGATTTCCCGGCGCAAACACCGCCAGCATACCACTCAGCTGATTGCGCAGCACGTCAAGCTGCTTTGCCTCGGGTGTCTGGTTGACCGCAACTGAGTTGATCTGACCGGTCGAGTTGAAGATTGCGATCATGCGGGCCTTTTGGTCCTTCAGTGTCGCAATATCGCGTTCTGCGGTGGCCAACCGGTCTTGCAAGAGCGTTTGCTGACCCAACCGGTAGCTAAGCGTATTGGGCAAAGCGTCGGCATTTTCCTTTTGGAATTCAAGGAACTTGGTCTCAATGATATCAAGTTCGCCAGACAGGCGCGTTACTTGCTGCTTGAAAAAGTCGTTCGTTCCACCCGCGCTTTCTGTACGCAGCTCAACATCCGCCTTCAGGATCAGTGTGATGTATTCATTTACGACGCCGGCCGAAGCGGCGGCGGTTTCGGCGTCAAAGGCAATGGTCATGATCGTGGCCTGACCTTTGCCTGCGGTCTTTCCGATCTTCGTGTTGTCACGCATCGCCTTTACGACATCATCGGGCTGCATCTTTTGCAGGTCTCTGAAAACCTTAAGCCGCTGAGCGATATCCAGAAGATTGGAACGCGTCATCAGGCGGTTTTCGATGGTCTGGAGCTTTTCAAGGGCCTGTGCCTGCACCACCGGCGCGGCAAGCGGGCCAGGGATTTGCGAAGATTCCACCAAAAGAACAGAATTGGCTGAGTAGACTGCAGGCAGCAAAAACGCCGCCGCCATCGATGCTGCGGACACCAGAGCTGTGACAATGATGAAATAGTGCAGCCGTCGCAAAAAGACCGCAAAATAGAAAGACAGATCCAGGTTCATTTCAACTTCTCATCTTCGGCCGCGATCTGGGCTGCGAAGAACACCCCATCATCCAGTACTGATTGAACCACATGTTCATCAACATGGTGATTGTCCATACTCCACGCATAAAGCAAGGCCATATCGCACAGTTGATTGACCAGGCGCGGCACGCCGCGGGTCATTTCATACACCATTTTCGCGGCCGCTGTCGTCACTTCTTCGCCAGAACCGCCTGCGGCTTTCAGCCTGTGCGATATAAGCTCAATTACGGCAGATTCATCCAGCGGCAGCAGATGGAAGCTGGCCGCAATTCGCTGTGCCAACTGCCGCAATGACGGATCAAGAACCATATCGCGCAATTCCGGCTGCCCCACCAACACAAGCTGGATGATCTCATCCTTGCCAGAATTGATGTTGGTAAGCATTCGCAGCTCTTCAAGGCTTTCCGGAGACAGGTTCTGAGCTTCGTCAAAGATCAGAACCACCCGGCGCCCTGCAGAATACTCTTCAATCAGATAGTCCTGCAGCTTCTGGAACATCTGGACATAGCCGACATTCTGCTCAAAAGGCACTCCAAGCGAGTTTAGGACCCATTGGATCAGTTCGCCGCGTCCGCCCTGAGCGTTCGAAATCAGACCAACCGTCACCTTTGTGCCGAACTGACGCAACAATTCGCGCAAGAGCGTGGTCTTGCCACAGCCGACACCCCCGGTCACCAAAGTAATCGGCGCCCTGCTAAGGATGCCAAACTCCAGTACCGAGTACGCCCTGCGGTGTTGCGGCGACCAAAACAGGAAATCCGGGTCTGGAACGAGCGTGAAAGGACGCTCGCGGAACCCAAAGAAATCCATGTAAAATCCGACGCTTAGGGTCTCGTCTGTATGGGTCTCCACGACCTTATTCATCCGCAATCCATTTAATCCGATACCTGCCGGTTTTGTCCGGCGAAGTAGTGACTCGATACCCGGTTACACCTGGGAATTCCCGGGTCAAATGCACACCGAACTTCGGCAACTTCATGGCATTGCCGGTATTCTTTTGCGATATCGAAACAATCCACATACTCAATAATTCTATACAATCCTCGAATCAAAGTCTTGCTTAACGCGAATTGGCATATCTTGTTGAGAGACAATTTCCAAATATTGGCCAACCGTTTCGTCTGATAGCACAAAGAAACCGATAACATCGGATTGTTGACGCGGTTTCACCCGGTTTCCTGCCCTTTTCGGTCGTACTTCTGCCCAAAAGCCCCGCGATCAGTAATTGTTGATTTCTCAGCAGGCTCGAAGGTGATAAGGATGCTACCGGATGCCAACGCATCGAAGAATCGTAACGAGGAATTCTCAGACGCTGTGTACGCGTCTGTATTTGTATTTGTAAGGCCCCGCGGAGCCAATGTATGACGCTGCTGTTAAACGATCTGTCGGAAGATATTGACGTGGCAAGCGCACCAGTGGGTCTTGTAAATATTTCGACGAAGCCCGGAATGTACCGGAACTTTTTCAAACGTATTTTCGATATCGGCATTGTGCTTTCGGCCAGCATTCTTGTGCTTCCGATCATAAGTCTTTTGGCACTGCTTGTGGCGTTTGACGGCTCGACACCGTTTTACTGGAATGATCGTGTCGGCAAACGGGGACGCAACTTTCGGATGCTGAAACTGCGTACAATGGTCCCCGATGCGGATACATTGCTGGAAGCCCATCTGTCCCGCAATGCAGAAGCACGATTGGAATGGAACAGCACCCAAAAGCTGAAATCCGACCCGCGGATCACGCGGATCGGTCGATTTTTGCGCAAGACATCGCTGGATGAGCTGCCTCAGCTTTGGAACGTGCTGATCGGTGACATGTCACTGGTCGGGCCGCGCCCGATGATGCCGAACCAACGCCTACTCTACTCTGGCATGGCCTACTACGCACTTCGACCGGGCATCACCGGTCCCTGGCAGGTGTCGGACCGCAATGAAAGTGCCTTCAGTAAACGCGCCGAATTCGACCGGCAATACGATGACACGTTGTCATTGATCACAGACATCAAGTTAATTATTGCCACCCTGCGCGTCGTCTGGAAGGGCACGGGCTATTGATTTGATCCGCGCAGATCTGTCGAGAGTGTAAGCCATATTCGCCCTGACACGATCGTCAAACTTTTGGCACAGTGTCAGTCTATGGCAGTTATTGATACCCCAGAGGATACAGTATGTCGTTTCGTAAACTCATGACCGCTTTCGCGCTGACCGCCAGCATTGGCCTGTTGTCGGCGTGCGATTCCTCTGAGGAGCGGGCCGAAAAACACTATCAGGCCGGGCTCGAATATCTTGAAGCGGGCGATGTCGATCGCGCACTTGTCGAACTGCGCAATGTGTTCCAGCTAAATTCCCGGCACAAAGATGCCCGGCGGGTTTATGCGGAAGCCGAAATGGGCCGAGGGCGCCTTCGCGAGGCATTCGCCCAGTATCTGCGCCTGTTGGAACAGTTTCCCGACGACCAAAACGCAAAGGTCGCACTGGCCAAATTGGCCGCGGAGGCGGGCGATTGGGTCACAGCGGCCAACTACTCTGAGCAGGCGTTGATATCAGCCCCTGATGACCTGGAAATGCAAGCCATCCGGCTATCGGCAGTTTATGGAACTGCGACAGTTGAGGACGATGTTACGTCTCTTGTGTCTGCTGCACGCGGCGTACGGAAATTACGTGACCAGTTGCCCGACAACCTGTTGCTGCGCCGGGTGGTGATTGACGATGACATTCGTGCACAACGGTATCAATCGGCATTGGACGAACTCGATGCCGCCATTGCCATCGTCCCGAACGATCGCACACTATTTGCCCAAAGCCTGTCAGTGCATGCGGCCCTTGGCGATGATGCCGCAGTCGAAGCCGGGCTTCGCGATATGGTGGACCGGTTCCCCGATGCACCCGAAATGGGCCAAGCACTGGTGCGTTGGTATATTTCGCGCAACGAAATCGAAAAGGCCGAAGACCATCTGCGCGCGCAGATCAACGCGGATGCCTCAGACCACACGCCTGTTCTGGAATTGGTGCGATTTTTGGCAGAATTCAAAGGTTCAGAAGCTGCCGTCGCGGAGTTGGAGCGCACAATTGCAGCAAACCCCAACGCCGCAGTCTATCGGGCTGCGCGGGCCGGGTTCATTTTTGATCTGGGCAATCGCGACGAAGCAATCGCGCAGATGCAAGCGATTCTCGATGAGGCAGGGACAAGCGAAGAAACCCGCCGAACCAAGGTGGGCCTGGCGCGAATGCTATCTGTGACCGGCAATTCAGTGGGCGCGCGCGCCCTCATCGAAGAAGTGCTGGCCGAAGATGGCGGCGACGGCGACGCCTTGAAGCTGAAAGCCAGCTGGCTCATTCTTGATGATCAGGTCGGCGAGGCGATTTCATTGCTGCGCCGTGCGATTGACTACAATCCGGGTGACTCCACGATCCTGACGTTGATGGCGCAGGCTTATGAACGCGATGGAAACCGCGATCTTATGCGCGAATCTCTTTCTCGTGCAGTCGTCGCATCAAACCGGGCGCCTGCCGAATCTCTACGCTACGCCCAGCTTCTTGCGTCCGAAGACAAGCTTATTTCTGCCGAAGGTATTTTGATTGATGCGTTACGCATTGCACCTGGCAACACGACGCTTCTGGCGCCGTTAGGGCAGATCTATCTGCAAGTACAGGATTGGCCGCGCGCCAATGACGTCGCGGATGAACTCGACTCACTCGGTGATCCTGACTCAATCACGACTGCGCAAGCATTGCGTGCGGCGATATTTGCAGGTCAGCAACAATCGGATGAAGCGGTCGGGTATCTGCAAGGTCTTGTGGATCAGGGCAATGCCGGGCTTGGTGTTAAAGTTGCAATATTGCGCGCCCACATCAACAATGGCCGCATCGAGCAGGCGCTGACCTATTCCTCAAATCTTTTGTCCGAAGATCCCGAAAACCCCGAGTTGCGGTTCATTGATGCTTCGGTCCGCGCGTTGATCGGACAAACCGATGCGGCAGAAGCCGCATATCGCGAGCTTGCGGCGGAAGATGGCACCAGATTGCCGGTTTGGATGGCCTTGATGCGTCTGCTGTTGTCTGATCCTGCACGGTATGATGAAGCCAACGCGCTGATCGACACAGCGTTGACGGCCCTTCCAGACTCTGGCGAGCTCAAGTGGGCGAAGGCCGGATTTCTTGAGCGGAATGGAGATATTGAGGGTGCCATCGAAGTCTATGAAGGGCTTTACAAAGAAAACAGCGGCAACCCAGTGGTTGCCAACAATTTAGCAAGCCTTCTGTCCAACAACCGAACGGATGCCGAAAGTTTGGCAAGGGCTGAAGTCATCGCGCGGCGTCTGCGCGGGTCTGCACTGGCCCCTTATCGCGACACATACGGTTGGATCGCCTATCTGCGCGGAAACTATAACGATGCCCTGGAGCATTTGGTCACGGCAGCCGAGGTGCTAAACACCGATCCGATCGTGCAATATCACCTTGCGATGACCTATTTGGCCCTTGATCGCAAAAGCGACGCGCTGAACCAATTCCACATAGCGATATCGGTTGCACCCGAGAGAAGCACACACCCGAACATCATTGCTGCGCATGAGGCGATAGCGAAACTGGAAGCCGAAGGAGTGACCATAGGCAACTGACGCGCAAACGCATGTTGCCGGAGGGTCACGCGAAAGGTGCAACATGCGCTGAATACGTGAAGAAATGTAGTTAACAGTTTGATTTTACGCCAAGCCGTCTTAGGCTTAATCGATTCGAATATGATTGGGTGAAAAAATGTTACGAACCCTACTGGGAATATTTCTGGCTGTTCTGCTTGCTCCCGCTGCTTGGGCGCAGAGTGGATACCGCATACAAGCGGGCGACGTGTTGCAGATGGAGGTTCTTGAGGACCCCAGCCTGAACCGTAGCCTTCTTGTTCTGCCCGATGGCACCGTCAGCTTGCCGCTTGTGGGCACGGTCAAGGCAAATGGCAAAAGCATCGAAGGTCTTCGTAATACCATCGCCGCGTCTCTGGCACCGAATTTTGCATCCTCTCCAACTGTGTTTTTGTCAGTTGGCCAGCTGAACCCGATCACCTCGGCTGTGAACAACGCCGCGGCGCAACAGGCGGCAGCAAATATCGGCACCTATGGGACAGTCGCAATCTATGCACTGGGCGAAGTGACCAACCAAGGCAAAGTAGACGTAGACAAGGGCACAACACTTTTGCAGTTTCTCGCAGAAGCGGGTGGCCTGACACGCTTTGCTGCTACCAAGCGCATTCAACTGCGTCGTACAGACCGGAAGACCGGAACTGAAACTGTCTATCGCTATAACTTCAAGGCTGTTCAGGGCGGTGCAAAAGCACCTGTGATTGTCTTGCGGGAAGGCGATGTGATTGTGGTGCCGGAGCGTAAACTCTTCGAATAAAGGCGGACACGTGGTGGGGACGAGCAGAAACAAGATCGCGGCAATCGCGGCAATAACAACACTTTGGCCAGGCATCGCGCTCCCCCAACAACAGGGGAGCACGCTTGCATCTGGGGCAACGACAACGGGTACTGTGGCAACGCCACTGGTCCCGCCTGTTGGTACAACGGCAACGCCGACGCGCGTTGGCGGTTTGGACTTTGATATTGGCATCAGCTCAAGCCTGAAAGTCGATGACAATTTTCAGCTGGACACGACAAGCGCGGGTACATCGACGATTCTCGACAATCGGTTGACGTTTAACCTGTCCAGCGTCACAGGCGTTCAGGACTTTAATGTCACATCGTCGATCGTGTACCGCTATGCGAGCATTCCGGGCCTGGCGAGTTTAAGCCGCCCGAGCCGGACCATATCCGAGTTCGAAGACCCGACGATCCGGTTCAGCTATACCCGCGACGGCTTTAACAGCAAGCTGTCGATCAACGGCAGATACCGGAACGTAGATCGCGAATTTCTTGATCCGTTTCAAATCGAGAAAGAAGATGCGCTGGCAAGTGTAAATTCGACCTCTGGTGCGTTTGACACTGACGGCGGCACGCTGACATTTCGCAACATTGGCCTGACATATCAAACAGGGATCAATGACCCGCTCGGCTTCACTCTTGGGCTGAACCATGATGACAAAAGCTACTCTAACCTGACAAACACGACACGGCCGTTGTTCGACAACCAGTCGGATAGCGTCGACTTAACGGCCACATTTAAAATATCTCCGGTGACGCAGCTTCGCCTGCAAACCGGTCTGACTGATTTCAGCACCGACGACACTGCAAACACCGAACGCCGTACGCTGAACTACTCGGCTGGCGTGGTTCAGGACATCAATCCGGTTCTGGTTGTTGACGCGCAGCTCGGCTGGACCACGGTTGATACGGACACGAATGCTGGCAGCAGTCAAAGGTCGGGTGCCACAGGTGCGGTCAAGCTGACCCAGACCATGAACAATGGCACAGCGTTCGCATCGCTGGATTCAACGCTCAACCAAAACGGCTCACGTACGTCATTGCGCTTTGGGCGCAATCTGCAACTGCCCAGTGGCACGCTGAACGCATCCCTAGGGGCAGCCCGCACACCTGCCGGTAATACGCAGTGGATTGCAGCGGTTGCCTACAGCCACCAACTCAAAACCAGCGACATCTCGGTGTCATTGAACCGGGCGGTATCGACCACGGCTGCTTCGCAAGATGTTATCGATACGCGGCTGAGCGTCGGCTACGGGCATGAGATTGACAACGACTCGCGGTTAGACCTGTCAGTGAACTGGGGCAAATCGGAAAATGACGTCGTCGGCGGTGGCGGAACCTCGATCACCCGCTCTAACCTGCGCGCCTCCTACACGCGGTCTCTCACCCAGGACTGGGACGTAACTGGGGGCGTATTGGTGCGAACCCGCGACGACACGTCAGCTGGCAGCGCAAGTTCCAATTCGCTGTTTCTGACACTGGACCGCAAGTTCAACTACCGGCCCTGACCAAGTGCGCCAGCGGGTCCACTAAGGGCATGCTGGTGCGCTGCCTAACGCATATGCGTGACGCCGCATCCCGCGCCCGGGGTCGCAATTTGGGCACTTTTTTCGTAGATAAGACGACGATAGTTTTGAACGGACCCGGTTCGCCACGATGACCCATTCGCCAAGCCAAACAAACACGACGCAAACATCTCTCAATCTTTTGGGAGTGGGTCTGTTCGCAGCTTTGTTGGCCGTCTCGATACCGATCTTCTGGATTGGGTTCGTGTCATTGGTGGCCGCGTGGTCAACCGCTGAATACAGCCACGGCCCCCTTATCCCATTGATATCGCTCTATCTCTTTATCCGAGAGTTGCGTAAGATGCCTCGCCCGGACGCATCCGCCATGCGGCGTTGGCCCGGGATTGTGGTTATTTGCGGGGCACTGGCCGTCGCGCTGATCGGCAACTTGATGCGCGTGCCCGATATCGTCACATATGCGTTTATCATTTGGGTCGCAGGCGTGGTTCTGACAGTGTTCGGCTGGGACCGGGGGCGATTGCATCAACTGCCCGTGCTTCACCTGATCTTCATGTTGCCCTTGCCACAGGTGCTTTACTGGAAACTCACAATCTTTTTACAATGGATCTCATCGGCCCTGGGTGTGTGGTTTGTAAGCCTCGCCGGGGTGGCAGTTTTTCTTGAAGGCAACGTCATTGATCTGGGCGTGTACAAGCTTCAGGTTGCCGAAGCCTGCTCTGGATTGCGCTATCTCTTTCCGATCCTCAGCTTTTCGTATCTCTTTGCCATCCTCTACCGGGGTCCGATCTGGCACAAAGCCGTTCTGCTGTTGTCAGCGGCACCGCTGACAGTGTTCATGAACTCGGTCCGGATCGGGATTATTGGCATTCTGGTCGATCGCTACGGCATTGAGCAAGCCGAAGGATTTTTGCATTTCTTTGAGGGCTGGGTGATCTTCCTGATCTGCGTGGCAATCTTGTTCGGCATGGCGATGGCGCTGCAACGGCTGACACCCAACCCCATGCCGCTCGCAGATGCGATTGATCTGGATTTTGAAGGTTTCGGCGGGATATTTGCCCGCGTACTGTCCATTCGCCCCGCACCGGCGCTGGCGCTGGCGGCCCTATTGACGGGTGCTGCCTCTGTCGCATGGCACACCGTTCCCGCACCGAATGTCAGTGTTCAGGTTCGTGATCCGCTCTTGCTGTTTCCGCGGCAAATTGATGCTTGGCAAAGCTATACGATTCCGCTGGAGCCTGAGATTCAAAAAGTGCTCGGGGCCGATGACTACGTGAACGGGTTTTACCAAACCCCCAGAGAACGCAGCATCGTCAGCTTCTTTGTCGCCTATTATGAGAAGCAAACCGAAGGTCAGGGCATCCATTCGCCCGAGGTTTGCCTGCCGACCGGCGGCTGGGAGGTGTTCAGCCTTGATGAGGTCCCGGTTGACATGTCAGGCACCGTCTATGGCCAGTTTACCGCCAATCGTGCCGTGATCCAGAAGGGGCTGTCAAAACAGCTTGTGTATTACTGGTTCGAGGGGCGCGGCAAGCGGATCTCGAATGACTTTCGCGCCAAGTTAAGCGTGCTGCAAGACAGCCTTTTGCTTGGTCGCACCGATGGCGCACTCGTGCGCTATGTCACACCGATCGAACCCGGTGAGACGGAGGAGGATGCTGAAGGCCGACTGATGCGTTTCATGCATCAAAGCCTGCAAAGCCTCCCGCGGTATGTGCCGCTTTGATGCACTCCACTGGCCGGAAATCTGGCTCGACACCGGCCAGGGTCGTGTGGGTACTGTTTTTCTTATGCCTGCTGCCGGAAGCTATTTTCATGGGTTCCGATGCAGCACTCTGGGGCAGCACAACCTGGCGTGTGCTTAGCTACGAATATGCGGCATTCTGGGCCGGTCTTTTACACGACTGGACACCAAACTACCCGTTCCAGCCTTGGCTGATGTTCATAAGCTATGGCTTCTTGCACGCGGGGCCCGTGCATTTTTTGGTGAATATGCTGACGCTGCTTTCGCTGGGCACGCCGCTGGCGGCCAAAGTAGGGTCACGGCGGTTCTTGGTGCTTTACACCGCATCTTTGATTGGCGGGGGCTTTGGTTTTGCAGCCTTTGGAACGGAAAGCGCACCAATGGTCGGTGCATCAGGGGCACTTTTTGGATTGGTTGGGGCGCTGCTGTCATTGGAGTTCGACGCGCGGGCCGCCAAAGGGCAAAGTCTATGGCCTGTTTTGCAAGCCGTATTGGGACTTGGCGCGTTGAACCTGATCCTTTGGTGGGCAATGGGTGGCCGTCTCGCCTGGGAAACGCATTTGGGTGGGTTTTTGACCGGCTGGCTTGTTGCGGTTTTGATCAGCGCCCGCGCCCCATCTTCGTGAAGACGCGGTCATAGGCGGATAGCAGTATCGGAGCCGAATGCGCCCAGCTTAACCGCTCCAGCACCCGCGCCCGGCCGATCTGCCCCATGCGCTTGCGGTCCCCCGGCGCATCCATAAGATCGGCAATCTTTTGCGCAAAATCCTTTGGATCATTAGCGGCCGCATAAAGCGATGCATCGCCCGCCGAAGCACGCCCTTCCTTCAGGTCAAACTGCACAACCGGTTTTTCCAGCGTCATGTATTCCATGACCTTGTTCATCGTCGAAATGTCATTCATCGCGTTTTTCGGGTCGGGGCTCACGCCGATGTCGCAGCTGTTGAGGGCTGCCAAAAGCTCTTCGCCGTAGAGCGGGCCGGTAAAGGTGAAATGGTCCGATAATCCACGGGCCGCGACATCCGCCTCGACATTCGGCAGTTCCGGGCCAAAGCCGACAATCAGGAAATGCACATCCTTGCGGCCCATTCCCCGGATCAGATGCTCAGCCGCCTCGGCCAGAAGGTCCATACCCTCTTGCTGACCAATAACGCCGACATAGCCCAAAACCGTGCCCGCACCCTTGCGCATTGCAGGATCAGCCGGGCGGATTTCAAACTTTTCAATCTTGGGCGCGGAGCGGACGACAAACACATCCTCGGCCCTCATCTTGCCCCGTCGCATCGCAATCTCGCGAAAGCTTTCGTTGGTTGCGATGGAAACCGTGGCGCAGGCAAAGGTCATGCGCTCCCAGATCAGCATGATCTTGTATAGCAGGCCCTTTTTGCCAAATTTCGCTTCGAACAATTCCGGGCAGACATCGTGGTGGTCAAACAGATAGCGCACGCCGCGCCACCGATACCAAAGTGCCAATAGAAAGATCAGATCAGGCGGGTTGCAACCTTGGATCACATCAAACCCGCGCTCGCGCCGCACCACGCGGGCCAACCGGAACCAATGCCACAAGGACCACAGATATTCCTTCGCATAGGCCACAGCCCCGGAATGCGCCTCGGTTGGTTCCGGGTAGCGATAGATGTGGATGCCGTCGATGACTTCGTAGTGCTTGTCCCAGCCGCGGCCGGTGGGGCAGATCACAGACACCTCATAGCCTTCGGCCACCAAGGTCGTCGCCTCAAGCCAAACGCGCCGATCCAGCGGCACTGGCAGGTTTTCAACGACAATCAGGATTCGCCGCAGGGTCTTCAATGTCATGGCTGTCTCCTGCCCGTCTCTGTGTGGGTCTGATACGCGCTCATACGCGGGGCGCAAGACTTGGCGCGGAACTTGGCGGTGACCGTTGTCATTCCTGCAACTCAAACTCTGCAATCGTCGTATTCTGGAAGGGAAGGAAATTATCATCCGATATCAAACTGATCATCTGACGCCCATCAGCACCCTGCCAAAGACTAAGGCCCTCCATGTTGTCCAACACCCCCGGCGCGGTTTCCAGCAATATCTCGGCAGGGCCAAACACATCAGAACTCAGCACGACCCGGCTCACCCGTGTGGCGTATCCAGCGGTATAGGCAAGGCGCCGCTCCAAAAGGTAAAGCACACCTGCCGCGTCAAAGGCCGCATCGGTCAGATCAAAGCCATGCCCGGCGGGCAGATCCGGCCCCACGATCCATTCGTTCGCCGCGCGAACCAACACCTGTCGTTGCCCATCTTTCGCCGCTTCGACAATCGCGAACAGGCGGCCATCCGGGTGCAATGCAAGGCTTTCAAAGCCGGTATTTCCCCAAAGCGCCTTGAATCTGTCCCAACGGTGCAGCGGCGCCGGCGTCATGTCAGGAGGATGAAGGGCAATAACCCGAGTATAGCTTTCGAACCCGACAAATGCGGTACCGTCAGGCCCCACCGCTAGCGCCTCGGCATCGGCCGTGAAGCCATCTACCGGACGGTCGAAATTGTCGCGCAATGGGGCCTGCCAGACTATGGAAACGTCTTGAATGCGACCTGCGCGGTCACGGCGGATATCGGCACTGATCATCAATCCACGGTCACTGACCGTCAGAAGGTCTGCCCCGGAATTGGTGATTGAAAGACCTGAAAACCCACCGAAGTCAGCATCCTCTCCGCGCCAGTAGTATATACCTTGAGGGATCAGCTCAGCCGCACCCGCCACCTTCGCAACGAACATGGCCAGCGCCAACCCGTATCCAATGATGCTATTTCGACGCACGGCCAAAGGCGATCTTTGCGGCCTCGGGCGAAAGACGCGCCCGAACGGATGCTGGTGGCCCGAACCCATAAACCGCGCGCAGCAACGTCAGGGCCTGCGGGAACGCCCGTTTTAGCATCAACTGTGCGGCTTTTGCCGTCGCATATGCCATCGCCACCGGCAAACCAACCGGGTTGAACCGGCGCACGAACAACATGCGGCTGCGATATTTGAACCAGAAGGAAAACGGCGACGCGAGCCGGTCAAGCGTCGGCGACCCGATTGCCGTGCCTGCGTGATGGCTGACAACAAAGTCTGGCGCGACCACCAAGGGCATATCCCCCCTGCGCAGCGCCCAATCAGCTTCCTCATAGTAAAGAAAATAGTCTTCCCGCATCGGCCCCACCCGGTCATAGAAGTGGCGCGATGCCACCATATTGGCGCCGGTGATAAAATCCAGATCCTCGCCTTTTGGCGGCGCGACCGAAACCGCATCGCGGCCCAGATTGACGTTGCCTGAAACGCCGGTCCAAAGATTGACGACGCCGCCGTCAATCTGCACCCGGCCCGGCGGATCGGCATAAAGCACGCGGCCCCCCATCAATCCGTAGCCCGGCACCTTGGCCGCTTGGGACAGGATCGCCTGTGACGCCCCAACATCTGCGAAGGCATCGGGGTTGAGGATCCAGAAATGGTCAATCTCAGGCATTGCAGCCAATACTTCCAACCCCAGATTGACGCCGCCCGCAAAGCCCCGATTGACCCCTGCAGAAATCAGCGTCACCGCGCCAGCCGCGTCGCCTTGCGGCCGCGCATCGGCTGGAAACTCAGCCAATGTCACGGAATTCGCCGCCGCCCAGTTGCGCAGCACAGTCACCGTGTCATCGGTCGAAGCGTTTTCGACCACGATGATCCGGGGCGCGCGCCCTTGTTGCGCCAATAGGCTTTCAACGCAGCCGATAATGACATCCGCAGAATTAAAGGCGACAACAACAACGCCAATCGAGATATTCGTCTCACTCATGATAATCCAACACGTCCGGTCATTTAGGTGCCTCGCGGCATAAGTCCCAAACGTGTTAGCAATTTGACGCCGGTCCGGCCAGAGCCGATGCATCTGCTTGCTTGGCGCAG
>JBARVN010000076.1:0-25244 GCA_049646285.1 Albidovulum sp.
CCAAAGCGATTTGGCTTGGATGGATCGCCCACTTGCCTTCGCAGCCCAGAACAGCGGCGCGCTTGGCGGCCGCGCGGTATCCTTCGGGGTCCTGAAAATCACCAAACGGGCCGTCAACGGGCCGCAGACCATTGGCACGTGCCGCGACGACCATGCGGGCCAGTGCATAATGCCACATATCGCCCCAATGCACCTCGCGCGATCCGTCAGCTGCGGGGTCGGTCAGAACCGAATAATCGGGGTTCACGCCGCCAATGATCGTGGTGCGCGCGCGGGTCGATGCGGCATAATCGGCCACGCCGAAATGCAGGCTTTCATTGCGCTTCGACGCACCGGCAATTTCCGTGACATTCTGCATGCCAAGCGCGGTCTCGATGATGTGTTCGAAACCGATCCGTTTTTTGTAGCCTTTCGCGTCCTCGATCTGGGTCACCATCATGTCGACCGCATAGACGTCAGCGGCGGTGCCTACCTTGGGGATCATGATCAGATCAAGCCGCTCGCCGGCCTGTTCCACGACGTCCACCACGTCGCGGTACATGTAATGCGTGTCCAGCCCGTTGATTCGAACTGACATGGATTTCTTGCCCCAGTCGATCTCATTCAGGGCCTTGATGATGTTCTTTCTGGCCTGCGCCTTGTCGTCGGGGGCCACGGCATCTTCAAGGTCAAGAAAGATGACATCTGCATCAGATTCTGCAGCCTTTTCAAACATTTGTGGAGCGCTGCCAGGCACCGCCAATTCGCTGCGGTTAAGGCGGCCTGGGGCCTGCTGGATGACGTGGAAGCTCATGTGATTTTGTCCTTCATGGGGTGCCGTTGGGTAACGGGCGCCATTCAAGGAAGGAATATTGGCGCTCTGTCAAGAAAGAATGTTGCGTGACGGATCGCCGCACCGAAAGATGATTTCGCTTACATTTACCGCCCATGCCGCGCCTCTGAGGGCAGTCGCGACGAGTAGTAAAACGCGATGGCCTGGGCCCGGCTGGTCACGCCGAGTTTTTCAAAAAGGTTCGACAGGTGGAACTTGACCGTGTTGGCAGAAATTTCAAAATCATGGGCCAGCTGATTGTTGGTCAGGCCTTTTGAAAGAGCCTCCAAAAGTGCGCGCTCGCGCCGGGTCAACTGATGGATCGGGTCCGCCTGCAGCTCCCGCACGTCGAGAAACGGAAACATCATCTGACCGGCGGCGACGGCAAGGCAGGTTTCAAGCAGTTTTTCGACCGGCGTTGTGCGCGATACGTACCCGGCTGCCCCGGCCAACATCGCCATCCGCGGCAACTCCCCCGACATGTCTTCTCCGTAGACGACCAGCCGCGGCGCAGTGACCTGTTCGCGCAATACCTCAATCAGCTTTTGGCCGCCAAGCACCGGCAGGTTCCAGTCGATCACCCCAACCGTAACCGGCACCCGCATCACCGCACCCAAGAAGCCTTCGGCGGTTGCCGTTGTGGCCACGAGAGAGAATCGGGGGTCTCGGTCAAAAATCTCGGACATGGCCGACAAAACCAATGGATTGCTGTCAGCGAGAGAGATCGCGATAGGGGGCGCCGGAGATTCAAGTGATTGCATTCATTCATCTTTTCTCAAAATACCACCCATATGGGTAGGTACAAGCATGGTATACAACGGTATTCTTGCCGCTTTGGGTAGGAAAAAACCTACCATATTAGATACCCAAAAGCAGGAGTAACGCAGGTTGTGACGCTACGGCAAGTCAGAATATCAAAACCTGACCGATCAACGGCGATCGGGGGCGACACAGGTTTGGAGCAATCGGATGACGGAGCACGGAATTTTCCCGCAACTCGATATTCCCGAAACTCTGGCCGCAGGCCCAGGGCCCGGCAACACCGACCCGCGGGTTTTGCAAGCCTTCGCAAATTCCGGCCTTGCCGACCACATGCAAGCTGACGTCCTGCGCGGCATGATCGAATGCAAAACCATGCTGCGATCCGTTTGGGGCACGAGGAACACCTATACGTTTGGCGTTGGCGGCACAGGGTTCAGCGGGTTGGACTGTATGCTCAGCGCGATTTTGCCCGGCGACAGCGTGGTTGTGTTTGTAAACGGGACGTTCAGCGGCATTGACGCTTTGACAATCCGCATGAAGGCCGCGACCCGTGATGAGCTGGCCGCGAATCCGATGGACCCAGATCCTGCCAGCGTGACGGTGGTCACTGTTCCGCACGGCCAGTCGGTAACCGGTAAGATCATCGAAAAGACGCTGACCGAGATCAAACCGAAATGGGCCTTCATGGCGCATTGGGAAACCGGTTCGGGCCGGATCAACGATATCGGCGTCTTCTCGGATGCCTGCCTGCGCTCTGGCGCGATGGGGCTTGTCGATGCCGTGTCATCCCTTGGGATCGAAGATTTCTCGATTGACGACTATCGCGGTGTGGTTGGCTGGGCCTCTTGCCCGCAAAAGGGCGTTTTGTGCCTGCCGTTGACCTATGCCCCCGTCAGCTTTTCCGATCGCTATATCGATGAGATCAAGGCAAACGGCTGCCATTCCTATGTGCATCATCCGATCCTGGAAGCCCGTCACTGGGGTATCATTGACGGAAAGGACGCAGCAGCCGGCAGTTATCACCGCACCCATTCGGGCTATGCCGTCGCCGCTTTTCACGAAGCCCTGCGCATCACTTTGCAGCATGGCCGCGCCCAACGGGCCCGCGACTACGCGTTTCATGAAAAAGCGCTGCGTGACGCGGTTTCAGCAATGGGCTGCACGGTCACATCGAACATGACCAGCCTTGTCGTGCTGAACTTGCCCGATACGATGGCGGGCCGCGAAAAAGAGCTGGTGCAAGCTTGCCGCGCCAAGGGTTTTGGCATCTGGCCCACGCTGTCAGAGCCGGTACAGATCCGCATTGGCATTCTGAACCAACTGTCAGAGGCCGCGATCACCGAGATCGTCACACGCTTTGCCACCGAGATGAACGCTATGGGCGCCGGGATCGAGCTGCACAGCATTCATGACAACCTCACACGGCACTACAACGCCACTTTGGCAGCCGAATAGCATCGAGCAGGGAGGCTTAGATGGACATTCACGAATATCAGGCTAAGGAGATTCTTAGCAACTTTGGTGTGCTCATACCGGATGGCGCGCTGGCCTATAGCCCCGAACAGGCAGCCTACCGCGCCCGCGAATTGGGTGGCGAAAAGTGGATCGTCAAAGCTCAGGTCCATGCGGGCGGGCGTGGCAAAGCGGGCGGCGTCAAACTTTGCGCCACGGATAACGAAATTCAGGCTGCAACCGAAGAGATGTTCGGCAAAAAACTGGTCACGCATCAAACCGGCCCTGAAGGCAAAGGCATTTACCGCGTCTATGTCGAAGCAGCCGTTGCCTTTGAGCGTGAAATCTACTTGGGCTTTGTACTCGACCGTACATCGCAGCGTGTGATGATCGTGGCGTCCTCCGAAGGTGGCATGGAAATTGAAGAGATTTCCGAGCAGCGCCCGGAATCAATCGTGCGATCCACCGTCGAACCCGCCGTAGGCCTGCGTGACTTTCAGGCGCGCGAGATTGCCTTTGCTTTGGGCATTCCCGCAGCTTTGACCCAGCAGATGGTCCGAACCTTGCAAGGCTGTTACCGCGCCTTTACCGAGCGCGACGCAACGATGGTCGAGATTAATCCATTGGTGATCACTTCAGACCAACGCATTCTGGCGCTTGACGCCAAGATGACGTTTGACGGCAATGCGCTGTTTCGCCATCCGCATGTGGCCGAGCTGCGCGACAAATCTCAAGAAGACCCACGTGAAGCGCGCGCTGCAGACCGTGGGCTGGCCTATATCGGTCTGACCGGCAATATCGGTTGCATCGTCAATGGGGCCGGGCTTGCAATGGCCACGATGGACACGATCAAGCTGGCCGGCGGCGAACCTGCCAACTTTTTGGATATCGGCGGCGGCGCCACACCCGAACGTGTCGCAAAGGCCTTCAAACTTGTCATGTCGGACAGCAATGTTCAGGCAATCCTCGTGAACATCTTCGCAGGTATCAACCGGTGCGACTGGGTCGCCGAAGGTGTTGTGCAGGCCCTGCGTGCCAATCCCGTCGACGTGCCGGTGGTTGTCCGCCTCGCTGGCACCAATGTGGAGGAGGGCTTGAAGATCCTTGCCAAATCCGGCCTGCCGATCATCCGCGCCACCTCTTTGATGGAAGCCGCTGAGCGCGCGGTCACGGCCTGGCAGAATGACCTGGCGCAAAACACCAAACTGAGGGCGATCTGATGAGCATTTTTCTAGACCGCGAAAGCAAAGTTATCGTTCAGGGCATCACGGGCCGCATGGCGCAGTTCCATACCAAGGAAATGCTGGACTACGGCACCAATGTCGTGGCCGGAGTTGTTCCCGGCAAGGGCGGTGAAAAGGTCTTTGGCGTGCCGGTGTTTAACACGGTTAAAGAAGCCGTTTCTGCAACTGGCGCTGATGCCTCATTGGTGTTCGTGCCCCCGCCATTTGCTGCGGACAGCATCATGGAAGCTGCGGATGGCGGCATTCGGTTTTGCGTTTGCATCACTGACGGTATCCCGGCGCAGGACATGATCCGCGTCAAGCGCTACATGATGCGCTATCCCCGTGAAAAGCGCATGGTGCTGACGGGTCCAAACTGCGCTGGCACAATCAGCCCCGGTAAGGCTTTGCTGGGCATCATGCCGGGCCACATCTATTTGCCCGGAAATGTCGGTATTGTCGGTCGTTCAGGCACGTTGGGCTATGAAGCGGCCCAGCAGTTGAAGGATCGTGGCGTCGGAATCTCGACCAGCGTTGGCATCGGCGGCGACCCGATCAACGGATCATCCTTTCGCGATATTCTTGAACATTTTGAGCAAGACCCAGATACACATGTGATCTGTATGATTGGCGAAATCGGAGGCCCGCAAGAAGCCGAGGCCGCCGCCTATATCCAAAATCACATGACCAAACCTGTAATCGCCTATATTGCCGGTCTAACTGCCCCGAAGGGTCGCACTATGGGCCACGCGGGTGCGATCATCTCAGCCTTTGGCGAAAGTGCATCGGAAAAGGTGGAAATCCTTTCAGCGGCCGGTGTAACAGTGGCCGAGAACCCCTCGGTCATTGGCGAGACCATCGTCAGGGTTATGAAAGTAGCCGCATAACGGAGGCTGACATGGTGAAACCAAAAGTACTTTTAACTCGCCGCTGGCCGGCCGCAGTTGAAGCGCGGATGGCGGAGCGGTTTGAGCTGGACCTTAACCGTGCCGACGCTCCGCTTGGTGTGGGTGATTTCCGCGCCGCGATGGGGCAGTACGATGCCATTTTGCCGACGGTGACAGATAAGATGGGTGCCGGGGCCTTCGATGACCAAAAGGCGCGTACGAAGATCCTTGCCAACTATGGCGTAGGCTTCGCCCATATCGACACTGATGCTGCAAAAAGCCGTGGCATTGCGGTGACAAACACCCCTGATGTCTTGTCGGAGTGCACCGCTGATATCGCCATGACGCTGATGCTGATGGCCGCCCGCCGCGCAGGAGAAGGCGAGCGGGAGGTGCGTGAAGGTCGTTGGACCGGCTGGCGGCCGACCCACATGATCGGCACCAAAGTGTCCGGGGCTACTTTGGGCATCATCGGCTTTGGTCGCATCGGCCAAGCAATGGCACAGCGTGCGCATCATGGTTTTGGCATGAAGATCATTGTGCAAAACCGTTCGGCTGTCGCGGCTGAGGTTCTGGCGCGTTACAATGCGGTACAGGTGCCAACGGTCGAAGATCTGCTGCCCGAATGTGATTTTGTATCGCTGCATTGCCCCGGTGGTGCAGCGAACCGGCACCTCATCAATGCGCAACGCCTTGACCTGATGCGCCCCGATGCCTTTCTCATCAACACCGCACGCGGAGAAGTGGTGGATGAACACGCATTGGCGCAAGCGTTGTGGTTCGGTACGATCGGGGGTGCTGGTCTGGATGTGTTTGAGCGTGAACCGGCCATCAGCCCGGAGTTGCTGGGGGCGGACCGTGTCGTCATGTTGCCGCATCTGGGCAGTGCTACGCGCGAGACGCGCGAAGCGATGGGCTTTCGCGTCTATGACAATCTGATCGATTTCTTCGAAGGGCGCACACCGCGCGACAAAGTGGCCTGAGCAAAAAAATGCCGCCATCCCAAGAGGGGAGGCGGCAGTCTCAGGAATTACGGTGCTCAGATATCCAAAGTGTTTTCGCGCTCCCACTGAGTGAAATGCGATACGTAAGAATTCCACTCCTGATGCTTTAGCTTGAGGTAGGCGGATGAAAACTCATCCCCCATCGCCGACTTCAGGGATTTGTCTTTGTCATATTCGCGCAAAGCATCCAGCAGGTTCAGCGGCAGTTTTGGCGCGCCTTTGACCTTGTGGCCTTCGGCATACATGTCGATGTCCCAACGCTTGCCCGGATCGGCATTCGTGCGCACCCCGTCAAGGCCTGCCGCGATGATCACAGCTTGCAAGAGGTAGGGGTTCACCGCACCGTCAGGCAGCCGCAATTCGAACCGGCCTGGGCCAGGGACGCGTACCATATGGGTGCGGTTGTTGCCCGTCCACGTCACTGAATTTGGGGCCCAGGTAGCGCCCGAGATCGTGCGCGGCGCATTGATACGTTTGTAGCTGTTAACGGTGGGATTGGTAATGGCCGCCAAGGCAGAGGCATGTTTCATGATGCCACCAAGAAAGGCGCGCCCCTTGTCCGACAGACCCAATTCCTTGCTATTATCGGCAAAGACGTTGGTCTTGCCTGATTTGTCCCAGACCGAGATATGCGCGTGACAGCCATTGCCGGTCAGCCCTTCGACGGGTTTGGGCATAAACGTGGCACGGAACCCGTGCTTTTCCGCGATGGATTTGGTCATGAACTTGAAAAAGGAATGCTTATCAGCCGTTGAAAGCGCGTCGTCAAAGTTCCAGTTCATCTCGAACTGGCCGTTCGCATCCTCGTGATCGTTCTGATATGCGCCCCAGCCAAGTTGCAGCATGGCGTCGCAGATTTCCTTGATCACCTCATAGCGGCGCATAACAGCCTGCTGATCGTAGCAGGGCTTGGCCGCCGTGTCGTAAGGGTCAGAGATCTGCTGCCCATCCGGCGTCAGCAGAAAAAACTCGGCTTCGATGCCGGTTTTCACATGCATGCCTTCGGTGGCGGCTTCGGCGATCAGCTTGCGCAACACGTTGCGCGGGGCTTGTGCGACGTCCTCATCTTCCATCACGCAGTCAGAGGCGAGCCATGCAACCTCAGGCTTCCATGGCAGTTGGATCACCGATTCCGGGTCAGGCACTGCCAGCATGTCGGGATGAGCCGGAGTAAGGTCAAGCCAAGTCGCAAAACCGGCGAAACCTGCCCCGTCTTTTTGCATGTCGGTGATCGCTTCAGCCGGCACCAGCTTTGCGCGTTGTCCGCCAAACAGGTCGGTATAGGTAATCATAAAATACTTTATGCCGTTTTCTTTTGCAAAAGCTGCCAGATCTATCGCCATGGTCTGCTTTTCCTTTCCCTGTTTTAGTATGTGAAGGGCGCGACCCTGGTTGATCGCGCCCGGTTTTTCAAAACCCGGCCTTGCCCGGATACCAGTCTGTTCCGGCAAGGGGCACACGGGCCATCGCTGCGGCCTCCATCGTAATGGCGCAAAGATCTTCCGGCTCCAGATTGTGCAGATGGTTCTTGCCGCAGGCCCGCGCGATGGTCTGGGCCTCAAGCGTCAGAACCTTAAGATAGTTCTTCAACCGCCGTCCGCCTTCAACCGGATCGAAACGGGCCATCAGCTCGGGGTCCTGCGTGGTGATGCCAGCAGGGTCCTTGCCTTCGTGCCAGTCATCATAGGCACCCGTCGTGCTTCCGAGTTTTTGGTATTCCTCTTCCCAGCGCGGGTCGTTGTCGCCCAGCGCGATTAGTGCCGCCGTGCCGATTGCCACCGCATCCGCCCCCAGCGCCATCGCCTTGGCAACATCCGCGCCGGTGCGGATCCCGCCAGAGATGATAAGCTGCACTTTGCGGTGCATGCCAAGATCCTGCAGCGCCTGAACCGCCGGACGGATACACGCAAGCGTGGGTTGACCCACATGTTCGATAAACACATCTTGTGTGGCGGCAGTCCCGCCCTGCATTCCGTCCAGAACAACCACATCGGCCCCGGCTTTCACCGCCAATGTCGTATCGAAATAGGGGCGCGCGCCGGCGATCTTGACATAAATCGGCACTTTCCAGCCGGTGATCTCACGCAGTTCAAGGATCTTGATTTCCAGATCATCCGGCCCAGTCCAATCCGGGTGGCGGCAGCTGGACCGCTGATCAATCCCCTTGGGCAGATTGCGCATCATCGCGACCCGGTCGCTGATCTTCTGGCCCAGCAACATGCCGCCGCCGCCGGGCTTGGCGCCCTGCCCCACGACAATCTCGATCGCATCGGCCTTGCGCAGATCGTCGGGGTTCATCCCATAGCGCGACGGCAGATACTGATAGACCAGCTTCGACGAATGGCCGCGCTCCTCGGGCGTCATGCCGCCATCACCGGTCGTCGTGGACGTGCCCGCCGCCGACGCGCCGCGCCCCAGCGCCTCTTTCGCCGGGCCCGATAGCGCGCCAAAGCTCATACCCGCGATAGTGACCGGAATATCCAGCTCAATCGGGTTCTTTGCGAACCGCGATCCCAGCGTGACATTGGTCGCGCATTTTTCGCGGTAACCTTCCAGCGGATAGCGGCTGACCGAGGCGCCGAGAAACAGCAAATCATCGAAATGCGGCACCCGTCGTTTCGCACCGCCGCCGCGGATATCATAGATGCCGGTTGCAGCGGCCCGGCGGATTTCCGAGTTGACCTCGTTCGAGAAGGTCCAGGACTGACGCGGCACCGTCTGCGGGATCTTGGGGTCTGTCTTGTCTTTCATTGCCATATCCCTAGTAGGCCGACGCGTTATCGACGTCGAAGTTGTAAAGTTTGCGGGCAGAGCCATAGCGCTTGAACTCTTCTGGCTTGGCATTCACCCCGGACCGGTCGAGCAGATCGCGCAGGATTTCCAGATGCTCAGGCCGCATCTCTTTCTCGATGCAGTCAGCGCCCAGGCTTTTGACTTTGCCGCGCACAAAAAGCCGCGCCTCATAAAGCGAGTCGCCCAGCGCGTCGCCCGCATCGCCGCAGACTACAAGGTTGCCGGACTGCGCCATGAAGGCCGACATATGGCCGATATTGCCTTGCACGACGATGTCGATGCCCTTCATCGAGATGCCGCAGCGGGATGAGGCATTGCCCTTGATGACCAACAACCCACCATGTCCGGTCGCACCGGCATATTGGCTGGCATCGCCTTCGATGATCACCGCGCCTGACATCATATTCTCGGCCACGCCCGGCCCGGCAGAGCCGTGGATGCGGATCGTCGCCTGTTTGTTCATGCCGCCACAATAATAACCCGTGGAGCCCTTGACGGTCACATCAATCGGCGCATCAAGGCCCACGGCCAGCGCGTGGCTGCCCTTGGCATTGATCACTTCCCATGCAGTCTGGTTGGTGCTGCCGTTCTGGGCCTGTAGCGTGGCGTTCATTTCGCGCAGGCCCATGGCCTCTACATCGATTGTCTGCATTATCAATGGTTCCAGAAGTAAACGGTTGCGGGCTCCGGCTCCCAGACCCTTGCGGTCTCGATGCCGGGAAGGTTCACCAGTGCCCGGTACTCCGAGCCGAAGGCGACATACTGATCAGTCTCAGCCATGACGGCGGGCTTGCAGGCGATCGGATCGCGCACCACGCCGAAGCCGTCCTTGGTGCCGACAACGAAGGTGAAAAAACCATCGAGATCGTCGAGACTGCTTTCAAGCGCCTCGCCCAAAGTCGCACCTTCGCGCATCTTCCATGTCAGATAAGCGGCGCCCACCTCGGTGTCGTTCATCGTCTCGGTCAGGATGCCTTCACGGGCCAGTTGGCGACGCAGGCTGTTGTGGTTGGAGAGCGAACCGTTGTGGACAAGGCACTGATCCGACCCGGTCGAAAACGGATGCGCACCCATCGTGGTGACGGCGGATTCGGTCGCCATGCGGGTATGGCCGATGCCATGTGTGCCGCTCATCTTCGCGACGTCAAAGCGGGCGGCCACATCCTTGGGCAGGCCGACTTCCTTGTAGATTTCCATCGTGTCGCCGACGCTCATCACCCGCACATCAGGGCGCAGTTCTTTAAGCGCCTGACGCGCCTCGGCGATCTTTTCTGCAGGCATTTCAAGGACGGTATGGGTGTCCTTGTCGCGCTGGGCAATCTTGGTGCCGATGACCTTTCCAAGGTCCGCCGCCAGACCTTTGAAATCCGCTGCCGGGTTCGGTGACTGTACTGTAAGCTTGGAGTTCTTATCCGCGTCCGTGCCGTAGATCGCGATCCCGGCACTGTCCGGACCCCGGTCGGTCATAGTGATCAGCATGTCTGTCAACATTTGACCGAGTTGTGGTTCCAACGACTTGTCCTTCAGAAACAGGCCGACGATGCCGCACATAGTGTATCTCCTTCGTTCAGGTCTCAATTTGAGGCTAGCACCGAAAAAATGCGGGCGCAACTTAGAAGAAATATTTTTTCTGCATGGGAAACAAAAAAGAGGGAAGGCAAATCCAAAAAAACCTGCCTTCCCCGAATTCAGCTAGCGCGGGTCAGTAACGTTCAACCGCTTTCGCAATCTTATCCTTGTCAAGCATCTTGGATGCCGCGTCCAGATGAGCGCTTTCGCTTTTGAACTGGGTCCAGTGCCATCCGAGCCAGAAGATCAGCCCGACGATGAACATTGGCATTTCCCATCCCTGAAAGGGATACACCGCCCCGACTTCGGCCAGATCGACGGCCCAGCTATCAAGTCCGTTAGTTGACATGTCCGTACTCCCTAGTTGGTGCCAAGATGGGCTTTTTCAGCAGCGATGACACTTGCAAGGGCATCTTCGTATGCATGATGTTCAGCAAAATCGAGGCCTTGCATCTCAACCGATTCGGGAATGCGCAGCACGCCCATCGCAGATTGGATTTTGGCCAGACCCCAGCCGGGCAGGAAGCCCAGAAGGCCGAACATGATCAGCGCACCAATGAATTGCCCCAGTGGGTTAATCGCCGCATAGCCATCGTATGGTGACGAAGGCTGACCCCACAAAAGAAAGCCTGCGATGATAAGCCCGACAAAGCCTGCATAGCCATGTACAGCCACGGCCCCGACCGCATCATCAAGCTTGAACTTACGCTCCACCCAATAGTGCAGTTTGTACACGATCACGACACCGAAGGCCGCGACCAGCATGGCTTGGATCGGATGATAAAGATCGTTCCCAGCCGATGCAGTGATGATCCCAGCCAGACCGCCCGAGAAGGTCCAGAAAGCATCGCCCTTGGACACAACATAGGCCGCCATCAACCCGCCTGACAAAGACATCAGAAAGTTGAACGTAATCGCCGACAGTGTTGTTGGCGCCAGATAGATGTTGGTGGCGGTCCAGGTAACGCCGGTGATTTGGCCACCTATGACCTCAGGCGAAATGATCGGCACGTTGCACGCTGCATAAAAGCCCCAGAAGCCTGTGTAGATCAGGAAGATACCGATTGTGAGCATCCATGGGTTATGCGGAGGTATGTCGCGCGGAGTGCCATCCTTGGCGAACTTGCCAATCCGTGGCCCCAGAACCATGATCACACCCAAAGCGTAACCACCCGCAATCGCATGGATAACGCCGGATGCATAAGCATCGTGATATCCCAGCACCTTGACCATCCAGCCATCCCAATGCCATCCCCAAGCGGCGTCAATGATCCACCAGACCGAGCCGATCATAACCGCATGCAACCAAAGCGCTGATGAGCGGATACGTTCGATGACCGCACCCGAAACAATCGACGCAGCCGTCCATGAAAAGAGCAGGAACGCGGCCCAGAAAACGCCCGTAATGTGGTCGCCCAAATGGGTACCCATGTTTTCGGACCATGCTGTGTAGGGTGCACCGGCTTCAGTATTGATGCCACCCATGCCCGGAAACGCGCTCGGGAAGGCAAAGTAAATCCACCAGCCAAAGAAGAAGAACGTGACCGTGACCAAAGGTATGATCATGACGTTCTTCATGAGTGTGTGCATATGATTGCGCCGGCGGCTTGCGCCGACCTCGTACATACAAAATCCTACATGGATCAAGAACATGAACACGACAGTTACCCAGTAGTAGAACTCGGTAAATATCGTGGTTAGTGCATTGAGATTTCCATCCACTTTGCGTCTCCCCTCGCATTTCGGGCCCGTTCACCCCGGTTAATATTATTTTCCAATAGGGAGCTTCTGCGCACTATTCTGTCAACAGTTTTCTTCATGCGAAGAAAAACTGCCGCTAAAGAAACAATCTTGCGGCCCTTTGATGCGATTCTGGACGGCTGAGCTGAACCGACCGCCAAAGCAGAACGGCCAAATACCAACCATTTAGTGGCAGGGACGTGCATAACCGCCTGTGGTCATTTCCGTTTTTTAGCATAGCGAACTGCGGCGTCGATCGATTGCCTGATAGGAAAAAATTATTATTTTAGGTATTGATTTCGTAGAGCACCTTCTGCCACCTTTACTTAAATTCAAAAAACACCACCAGCAACGCTGCTGGAAATGGCACAGGGAGAAAGACATGACCGCGTCCTGGAGATTTTCAACCCTCGGCGAACGCCACCGCGCGATGGGTTCCAACCTTGAAGACTGGAGCGGCATGGGCACGGCCTGGTCCTATGACAAGGATCAGGAAGAGGAATATCTGGCAATCCGGACCAAGGCTGGCTTCATGGATGTGTCGGGCCTGAAAAAGGTCCACATCATCGGACCTCATGCAAGCCATGTCATCGACCGCGCGACCACCCGCAACGCCGAAAAGATCAAGCCGGGCCGGTCTTCCTATGCTTGCATGCTGAACGATGAGGGCAAGTTCGTCGATGATTGCGTGATCTACCGGATGGGGCCGAACAGCTGGATGGTCGTGCATGGCTCAGGCCAAGGGCACGAGCAGCTGACCATGGCCGCGACGGGCCGCGACGTGGACATTCGCTTTGACGACAACCTGCATGACATCTCGCTTCAAGGCCCGATGGCGGTTGACCTGCTGCAAGACCATGTGCCGGGCATCCGCGATGTGGTCTATTTCAGCCATATCCACACGACGTTGTTTGATAAGCCGGTAACGATTTCCCGCACCGGCTATACCGGCGAGCGCGGCTATGAAATCTTTTGCCGGGGGCAGGATGCCGCCCATATCTGGGATACGCTGGTCGAGATCGGCAAACCCAAGGGCATCATTCCGACCCGTTTCACAACGCTCGATTGGTTGCGCGCGGAAAGCTACCTCTTGTTCTTCCCCTTCGACAATTCAGACATGTATCCGTTCGAGAATGAAAAGCATGGCGATACGCTGTGGGAGCTGGGGCTCGAATTCACGGTATCTCCTGGCAAAACCGGGTTCCGGGGTGCTGAAGAGCATTACCGGCTGAAGGGCAAGGAACGTTTCAAGATCTACGGCGTAAAGCTGGACGGCACCGAACCCGCCGAAGAGGGCGCTGCCCTGATGAAGGACGGCAAGCAGGTCGGGATTGTGACCATCGGCATGTATTCCAGCCTAAACAAGCACAACGTGGGCATCGCCCGGATGCCGGTTGACTGCGCGGTGAATGGCACCAAGATGTCAGTCAAGAACTCCGACGGTGAAATACCGTGCGTGGCCCATTCGATGCCGTTCTATGACGCCGACAAAAAGCGGCGCACTGCCAAGGGCTGACACATTCGGGTGCGGACTGTACGACCAGTCCGCACCCGCAAAAAAGACGAAAAACAGGGAGATGCCTGAAGGTGTCCAAATTCAAGTTTCCCGAAGCCATTAAAAGCCGCCCGGTCTATGGCGCGCTGGAACCCCGCCCGGGCAAATCCCATCTGATGATCGCCGATGCGGAAGGGGCAGAGGCCCTGATCGAGGTTGCGAAGGCCGGCCCTGAGGTTATGGCCAAGGCGCATGTGATCTATATCCCGAAGGGAACCGGCAGCACCTATTCCGACAAGCTGACGGCGCTGAAACCTGCGATCTTGCATATCAGCCCGAGTTATGGCGCCTCTGTACCACGCCTGCAGCGTATCCTTGCGGATGCACATATGGGCTTGCAAATCTATCTTGCAGGCACCGAAGGTCTGATGGGGCAGGCCATGCAAGAAGCAGTCAGCGCCGGCATCCCGCATTCGGCGATCCAGACCGAGCATCGCGGCTCGGTCGCGCGGCGCATGCAATGCGTCCACTGCAAGGGGATCACCGAAGACGTGATGACCGACCCGTTCGTCTGCGCGCATTGCGGGCTGAACCTTTTCGTGCGCGATCACTATTCCCGCCGTCTGGCCGCGTTTCAGGGTGTCTGTATCGACGCCGAAGACCCCGGCGACGTGCCCGATCCGGTGGAGTTGTACAAATGAGCGCCGGAACAGAGAAAATCGCCGTCACCGTTTCGGATGTGACCAAGGTCAACGATCTGGTCAAACGCTTCCGCTTCGTGCGCTCGGATGGCGGCCCGCTGCCGACATTTTCCGGCGGTGCGCATACGGTAGTCGAGATGAAGGACGGCGATATCACCCGCCTTAACCCTTATTCCCTGATGTCCGACCCCCGCGACCAAAGCGCCTTTACAATCTCGGTCCGCCGCGACGATCAGGGGCGGGGCGGTTCGCTCTTTATGCACCAAAACGTCAAACCGGGCGATCAGATGGTGATCAGCTATCCCGTCAACCTCTTCTCGCTCGACCTGCGTGCCAAAAAGCATCTGATGTTGGCCGGTGGCATCGGCATCACGCCCTTCCTTGCCCAGATCAAACAGCTTACCGCCACCAATGGCCGGTTTGAGCTGCACTATTCGGTCAGGACAGCCGCCTTGGGGTCTTATGTGGATGAGCTGACGGGCAAATATCCCGAACATGTTCACATCTATCATGACGACCAGAAACAGGCGATTGACCTTGAGCATCTGCTCGACGGGCAACCGCTTGGCACGCATGTCTATGTCTGCGGCCCGAAGGGCATGATTGACTGGGTTCTCAAGACGACCGAGCGTCTCGGTTGGCCACGCGAGGCAGTGCATTCTGAGGAGTTCCTTGCGCCGCAATCGGGCAAACCGTTTGAGGTTTACCTGGCCCGGTCTGAAAAGACCGTGAAAGTCGGCGAACACCAAAGCCTGCTGGAAGCGATCGAGGCGGCGGGCGTCGATGCACCCTATCTTTGCCGGGGTGGTGCCTGCGGGCAATGTGAGACCGACGTGCTGGAGCATGACGGCGAATTCATCCACCGCGATCATTGGCTTGAGGACGATCAGCGCAAGGGCTGTGGAAAGATCATGCCCTGCGTAAGCCGCTTTGAAGGCAAGAAACTGGTTCTGGACCGTTAGGAGACAGGAACATGAGCATCCAATTCCGGGACGAGACGTTCCGCGACACCTACACTTTCCGGAATTCGGACTGGGCGATTCAGCGCTTTCCCTTCCCGTTCCACGAAGACAGCTACATGTATTCAGTCAATATGGAGCCGCATAAGGGCGGGCGCGAAGGCTCGGTCTATGTCAACCGGTTTGACGTGGACGAGCACTATGTCTCCGAGATGCGGGACCGGGCGCTGGTTCTGGCCGAAGATCCGCTACGTTGCCAATCGCTGCCGCATATGACGCTGGCTGGCTGGGACCTATTGGAACTGATCATGGTGGCCAAGTCCGAGGATTACCCAGACCTTTTCGAGCTGCGCCGCGACGGCAATAACTGGCACTGGATCAACAAGCCGATGGGCATTGATCACAAGTTTGTCTTCATGGACGAAACCACGCTGCCCTACAGCCCGATGGAATACATCACCCGCCAGACTCAGGGCGATTTCGCGGTGCTGGATCAGCGCGACGATAATCTTTGGATGGATGCCGGAATGGTCACGACCCAGGCCGACTGGTCGCTGGATTTTGACATCGGCATGAACTTTTTCGAATGGCATGCGCCGGTGCCGCTGGCCCATGAGATGGGTATCTTTCAGCGGGCGTTGAAGTTCCTTTTGAACGTCCAGCAAGGCGCGCCTGCCCGCCGGCTGAACTGGACGATGACGGTCAACCCGCTTTTGGATACCAGCCCCGAGAACTACCACAAATGGGGTATCCAGAAGACCACGCTGACGCCGGAGAATTGCGGCGAGAAGCAACATCTTCGGGTCGAGTTGCAGACCTTCTTCCGCCTGCCGCGCTCAAATGCGCTGGTCTTCCCGATCCGCTGCTATCTGATCCGGCTGGAAGATCTGGTGACCGTGCCGAAATGGGGCCGCCGTTTCCACCGGGTGATCCGTGACCTGCCAGAGGAACTTGCGACCTATAAGGGTTTCATCCGAAACCGGCCGATCATCGTCGATTACCTTTCGAAATTTGATGATGGTTTGCCGACCTCGCCGGGCGTATGGGCTGATTGATCTATTAGCTGGCCTGAACGTAGGAGATGACCGAAAGATAGCGGGCGGGCAGCTTGACCAACACATCCGGACCGTGCGGAGCATCGGCATCGAAGAACAATGTGTCACCAGGCTTTAGCGGATAGACTTTGTTGCCATGGCGGTAGTCCACTTCACCTTCCAGCATGTAAAGCATTTCGATCCCCTCATGCTGAAAGGTCGGAAATGTATCGGATTCGTGCGTCAGAGTGATCAAGTAAGGCTCGACGACGACGCCGCTTGCATTCGATCCGATATGCCCAAGAAGGTTGTACTGGTGGCCCGCACGGGTGCCGCGTCGCTCGATCTCTACCCCTTCACCGGATTTCGTATGGACAGCCCCGCGCACCTCTTCGAACCGGCGAAAGAACGCGGTTATCGGCACGGAAAGCGTATGTGCCAAAGTCTGCAACGTGGTCAGCGACGGCGACGTGTTTCCGTTCTCGATCTTCGAAAGCATCCCGATCGACAAGCCGGTTCGCCGCGACAGATCGGCAACCGTAATACCCGCTTGGTGGCGAAAGGCGCGCACCTCGCGACCTATAGCGACTTCCAGAACTTTTTCCCGATCGTCGCTGACGTGATGTGGATCTTGCAGCAAAGGGGTGGTCGACATTGTGAAACCAATCATTCAAAGACAATTTTGGCGCGATGGCCCGATCAAAAAAGGGGCTTCTGCCACAGAGTTGTTTCCTGATAGTAAGAATAGCATGGGTCAAGATCAACCTCACACACTCATCGGATTTCTGGTGTTTCCGGGCTTTCCCATGGGCTGCCTGACGTCAATGATCGAACCACTCCGGGCCGCCAACGAAATCACCGGGCGCGAAATGTTTTCCTGGCGTATTCTGTCCGAGCATGGCGCGCGGGTGGATAGTAGCGCCCATGTCGGATTTGACCCGGATCTGGCCCTGGATGCGGCAGATGAGTTCGACTTTCTCTTTTTGCTTTCTGGCCCCATGGCCGGTTTCGCGGATCCGCGCCGCTCAAACGGGCATCTTCGTCGGCTGGCCCGTCACGGCACGGGGTTGGGCGGGGTCAGCGGCGGCGTCTTTCCTCTGGCACGGTCGGGGTTGCTGGAAGGGTACAGTTGTTCCGTTCATTGGTGCTATGAAGCTGCTTTTGCTGGAGAGTTTCCAGATATCGCGATGCGGGATGACGTGATCGTCATAGACCGGGGCAGGTACACTGTTTCAGGGGCGGCGGCGTCATTCGACTTAATGCTGAAGTTCATCGAAACCCGACTGGGCGAAGATGTTGCAACCGAGGTTGCCTGTTGGTTCCAACACCCGCTGATCCGCGGTGAAGGGGTTCGGCAGCGCACGCCGACGCTGCGCCGCGAAAGCACCGCAGATATGTTGCCAAGCGCCGTGGCGCGCGCGGTGCAGATCTTTTCCAGCAATATCGCCGAACCTGTGGTCATTGCCGAAGTTGCGCGCGATGTTGGTTTGTCGCCGCGCCAGTTGGAGCGTCAGTTCAAGGCTGCCACCGGGCAAGCACCATCCCGCTACTATAGAGCACTCAGAATGAACGCTGCGCGTCAGCTGGTTCTTTACTCAAAGGAAACGATCGCTCGGATCGCAGTGGCCGTCGGATATGAGACACCGGCTCCGCTATTGCAGCACTACCGCGAAATTTTCGGCGTCACTCCGCAAGAAGACCGGCGTAAAATTAACCAGATCCGGGTTGAGGGGAACCGCCCCTTGCCGTCGCTGCCGCCTGCAAGTGGATGAACGATCAACCTGTTTGCCGTTGGTTAGGGCGCAGCAATCCAGTCGGTCACCGGCCGCGTGCTATCCGGTTACACCAACACCTCTGCAGCTTGACACAAGGCATGATGAAGTGATTGCGCAGAGGACCGCGGGCCATAGATGCTGAAATGTTGTCCTGCAGCCCGGCACAGAAGGTAGCAGCCCAGATGCTCGATTGAGCTGCGCGTCGCTTGGCCTGCCTGCATATGGCGGCTGTTGGCCGCTGATAGCCGTTCAAGCGCGTCAACCGCCGAGGTTCCTTCAAGATCAAACCGCGCCCAACCGCCGCTTTGTTCGGTGATTGAGGCCGCTGATCCGAAGCCAGATTTCAAGTGCGCTGCGATATCTTCATGGCTGGCCATCGGAGCCTCAACAAACCACTGATCTGGTGCTGTCCAAAACAGTGTCCAAGGCGCGGATGCGACCATCCCACCCGGGCCGGGCAATGCCACTCCGAACAGCTTTTTCGCAGCTTTTGTGACAGCCGCCCCTTGGCCCGAGCGCAGGGCAAGAGAAGCCAGTGCAACATCTGGCACCTCGGTGATGGTCAGTGCGCCAATCGCTTCGCGGCGCGCGTCGGTGCCGCCGAGGGCGGTTATCGGTGACAGTTTATGCACGCAAACGCTCCCCTTCAGGATCGATGAAGTGGGCCGAGACCACTTCGACATCAATCTCGATGTTTTTCAGCGGATTGACCGCGCGCAGAATTTCACCTTTGCGCGCCCCACCATTCTTCAAATACCCAAGCCCGACCGTGTGGCCAAGGTTCGGCGAATAGGCGACCGAAGTCATATAGCCCTGATCATTCGCCGCGTTCGCCTCGGCACCGGCCGCAATGAAATGCGAGCCTGCGGCAAAGCTTTGACTTTGATCAACCGGACGGAAGCCCACCAGCACCAGTGCGTCATCGCGGTTCATTCCTTCGCGCTCAGACAATGTAGAACCGATGCTGTCCTTCTTCTTCGACACCATCTTGCCCATGCCAAGGTTCAACGCCGACGTTGTACCGTTCAGCTCATTGCCAGCCGCATGTCCCTTTTCGATACGCATGACACCCAAGGCTTCTGTGCCATAGACGGTCGCATCAAATTCGCGCCCCTGCTCCACCAACTCGCGGATCAGCGCATCGCCGTAGCGGGTCGGCACCGCCAATTCAAAAGCCAGCTCGCCAGAGAAGGAGATGCGGAACAACCGTGCCCGAAGCCCACCGCACACGGTGATCTCAGCGCAGCCCATATAGGGAAAGCCGTCGTTTGAGATATCATGCGTGGGATCAACGATTTTTTCCAACAGCTTTCGGGCATTTGGCCCGGCGATGGAATATTGCGCCCATGCCTCGGTGGTCGAGATCAACTGCACATCCATGTCAGGCCAAAGGCACTGGCGGCAAAACTCCATATGCCGGTAGACGCCGACGGCGTTGGCGGTTGTTGTCGTCACTACAAAATGGTCTTCGGCCAGACGCGCCGCCGTACCATCATCCATAGCCATGCCATCTTCGCGCAGCATCAAACCATAGCGCACCTTGCCAACGGCCAGCTTGGCGAAGGGATTGGCATAGATCTTGTTCAAGAACTCGGCCGCATCGGTACCCTGCACATCGATCTTGCCCAGCGTCGTCACATCACAGATGCCCACCGATTGCCGGGTCGCAAGCACTTCGCGGTCCACCGATTGCCGCCAATGCGTTTCGCCGGGTTTCGGGAACCATTGGGCGCGCAGCCACATGCCCACTTCGACAAAGACAGCACCCTGCTCGGTCGCCCATTTGTGGCTGGGGGTGTTGCGCGCAGGCCTAAAATCCTTGCCGGCCGAGCGACCCGCGAAGGCCGCAATCGGCACAGGGGTATAGGGCGGGCGGAAAATGGTGGTGCCCGTCGCCGGGATCGACTGACCAGTCAGCTCGGCCATAACCGCAAGCCCGCCAAGGTTTGCCGTTTTGCCCTGATCGGTGGCCATGCCCAGTGTCGTGTAGCGTTTCAGATGCTCTACCGAGCGGTAGCCTTCTTGGTGCGCAAGCTTCACATCCTTAACGGTCACGTCGTTTTGCTGGTCGATCCAGGCCCGGTTCGCGCCCTTCACATACCAGAATGGCTTAAGGTTCACCGGCGCGTCTTCGGCCTGCGGCAGCTTTACCGATTTGGCCTTTATGCCCAGATCAGCAAGCGCGGAGATGGCAACCTTCGCACCAGAGGCCAACGCCCCTGCGGTCGAGAAGATGCCATTGGCAGCACCCGCAACCGACATGCCTTGTGGCAGATCCGTCCCCGGAAGGAAGGCCGACAGCTCTTCGTTCCAGACCGGCCGGCCACGCTGATGGCAGGTCAGGTGCACATTCGGGTTCCATCCGCCCGACACGCCCAGCGCGCCGCATTCCATGGTGCGCTTCTGGCCGTCGGCTGTTCGTATGGTCACGAAGCCAAGCCCAAGCCTGCCCTGACTGTCTATGACCTCGGCCCCAGCCAACAACTCACAATCCGCCATGCGCGGCGCGTCGGCGCGCGGGTCGATGATCGCGGATACTTCGACCCCTTTTGACAGCAGGTCCACAGCGGTTCGGTGCCCGTCATCATTGTTCGTGAAAATCGCAACCCGCTGCGCCGGCGTGGCAGCCCAGCGGTTGGCAAAGGTGCGTACGGCACCGGCAAGCATAATGCCCGGACGGTCATTGTTTTCGAACGCGATGGGCCGTTCGGTGGATCCTGCGCAAAGCAGGCTGCGCTTTGTGTAAATCCGCCAAAGGGTTTGACGCGGCTTTCCCTTGGGCGCGGTTGCAAGGTGATCTGTCACACGCTCCAACGCGCCAAAGATCCCATGGTCGAAGGCGCCGATGACCGTCGTGCGCGGCATCAGCCGCACATTTGGCAGGCTGGCAAGCTCGGCCACCGTTGCCGCTGCCCAATCTGCTCCGGTTGCATCGCCCAAGCTCAGGGTTTCGGCATTCAGGCGTCCGCCCATAGCGAAATCTTCGTCAGCCAGGATCACTTCGGCACCGGCCCGACCAGCGGTCAAAGCGGCGGCAAGCCCTGCGGGCCCCGCACCGATGATCAAAAGATCGCAGTGCAGAAATCCCTTGTCGTAGGTGTCAGGATCAACTTCGCCAGTTAGGCTGCCAAGACCGGCAGCGCGCCGGATAATCGGCTCATAGATCTTTTCCCAAAAAGCTTTGGGCCACATGAAGGTTTTGTAATAGAACCCGGCGGCAAAGAAGGGTGACAGACGATCATTGATGCCCATCGCATCGAAGGCAAGCGACGGCCAGCGGTTCTGGCTGCGCGCCTCCAACCCGTCAAACAGTTCAGCCGTTGTGGCGCGTGTATTTGGTTCCTGCCGCGCACCAGAGCGCAGTTCAACCAACGCATTCGGCTCTTCCGAACCTGATGAGATCAATCCGCGTGGGCGGTGATACTTGAACGACCGGCCCATAAGGCGCACGCCATTTGCCAGAAGCGCCGAGGCAAGCGTATCGCCCGGGTGCCCTTGGAAGTTTTTGCCATCAAAACTGAAGGTCAGGGTCTGTGACCGGTCGATCTGGCCGCCGGGAAGCCGATTGATCTGGCTCATTTGCTGCGCCCCTTTGCGCGGGCCACATCACGGGCCAGTTCGACGGAAGTAATTTCATGCGTAAGCGTGTTGCGGGTCACAACCAGCCAGGACCGGTCGCCCTGTTCGTGATACCAAAGCTCCCGGTGCAGTCCGGCCGGGTTGTCGCGCAGGTAAAGATAGTCATGGAACCGGTCCACGGCATCCTCGGCTTGCCAATCCGGGCGGTCGATCAGATTGGCGTCGCCAAGATAGGTGAATTCCTGGCTGTCGCGGGGGCCAAGCAAGGGGTGATTGATGATCATTGCGGATACCTCAATGAAGATTGGGCTGCGCGCCCATCCCTTTTTCGTCGATCATCAGCCCGGTGCGGAACCGGTCTAAACGATAGGCGGCGGCGGTTGGATGCGGGGTGTCTGTGGCCAGAAGATGTGCAAAGCACCAGCCAGAGGCAGGCGTGGCCTTGAACCCGCCATAGCACCAGCCGCCATTGAAATAGAGCCCGTCAATATGGGTTTTATCGATGATCGGTGATCCGTCCATCGACATATCCATAACCCCGCCCCACATCCTGAGCAGTCTGGCGCGCCCAATCATCGGCATAAGGGACATACCGCCTTCGCAGACATCCTCGACCACGGGCAGATTGCCGCGCTGGGCATAAGTGTTATAGCCATCAATATCGCCACCAAAGACAAGACCACCCTTGTCTGACTGGCTGACATAGAAATGCCCGGCCCCATAGGTGATCACACCCGGGATGATCGGCTTCAGACCTTCGGTCACAAAGGCCTGAAGCACATGGCTTTCTATCGGCAGGCGCATTCCAGCCTTGGCCAGAACCCGGCCCGACGACCCGGCCACCGCGCAGCCAACCTTGCCCGCGCCGATAAACCCGCGCGATGTTTCGACCCCAAGGCATTTACCGCCTTCGATGCGAAACCCCGTTACTTCGCAGTTCTGAATGATATCAACGCCCCGGCTATCTGCACCGCGGGCATAGCCCCAGGCCACCGCATCATGGCGCACGGTGCCGCCGCGGCGCTGCAAAAGGCCGCCCTTGATCGGAAAGCGCGCATTGTCGAAATTCAGGAATGGGGCCATGGCGCGCACGCCGGCTTGGTCCAAAAGTTCCGCATCCACGCCATTTAGCCGCATGGCATTGCCGCGCCGGCAATAGGCGTCGCGCTGCCCGTCCGTATGACAAAGGTTCAATACGCCGCGCTGGCTGACCATGGCGTTGAAGTTGAAATCCTGTTCCAATCCTTCCCACAGCTTCATTGAGTGTTCGTAGAACGGCTCATTGCCATCCAACATGTAGTTGGACCGGATGATCGTCGTATTGCGGCCGACGTTGCCACCACCGATCCAGCCTTTTTCCAGCACCGCCACACGGGCCTGCCGAAATTCCTTCGCCAGATAGTAGGCCGTGGCCAAACCGTGCCCGCCGCCACCGATGATCACGATGTCATATTTGGCCTGCGGCTCGGGATCCCGCCAGGCTGGCTTCCAGCCCTTGTGCCCTGTCAGGGCTTCTTTGATAACCTTAAAACCGGAATACCGCATGGCGCACCCTCATCGTCTTTGGCCGTCATCGCACGATGCGCTCCGAATTCGATACTGGCATTTCGGACATCGTCGTCGTGATCCGCGACATCAGGCACCCTAGCACACATTTCTTCTAGCGCATCTAGCCCCAATCCAGCACCACCTTCCCGCTTTTTCCTGACTGCATTGCAGCAAAGCCTTCTTCAAACTGATCAACGCCAAATCTGTGCGTTATGACCCGGCGCACGTCGAGCCCGTTTTCCAGCATCGCGATCATCTTGTACCAGGTCTCAAATATCTCGCGGCCGTAAACGCCCTTGATGGTTATCGCCTTGAAGACGATCCGGCTCCAGTCCACCGGGCTTTTCCCCGGCGGAATGCCCAGCATCGCGATCCGCCCACCCATCACAAGGTTCTCGACCATCTGATCAAGGCCCGCCTGACTGCCTGACATTTCCATGCCGACATCAAAGCCCTCTTTCATCTTCAGGGCGCCCTCAACCTCGCGCAGATCCTGTCTGGCGACATTCACCGGCACCACATCGGCGACCTCAGCCGCCAGATCCAACCGGTCCTGATTGACGTCCGTTATCACCACATGCCGCGCGCCAACATGGCGCGCGACGGCGGCGGCCATGATCCCAATCGGCCCCGCGCCGGTGATCAGCACATCCTCCCCCACCAGATCGAAGCTCAGCGCAGTGTGGACAGCATTTCCGAGCGGGTCGAGGATTGCGCCGATCTCATCATCAATCTCGTCGGGTAAGGGCACAACGTTAAAGGCGGGCAGCTTCAGATATTCAGCAAACGCACCTTGTTCATTCACGCCAATCCCACGGGTCGCGGGGTCAAGGTGGAACTTGCCCGCCCGGCTCTGGCGCGATTTCTTACCGATCAGATGCCCCTCGCCCGAGCAACGCTGGCCAATGCTCAGCCCTTCGACATTGCGGCCGATCTCGACAATCTCACCTGCGAATTCGTGCCCTGTCACAAGGCCCACGGGCACCGTCCGTTCCGCCCATTCATCCCAGTTCCAGATGTGGATATCCGTGCCGCAGATGCCGGTCTTGCGGATGCGGATCAGCACATCGTCCGGTCCAATATCTGGCACCGGGCGGTTCTCCATCCACAGGCCCGCCTCCGGCTTCGCCTTTGTCAGTACCTTCATATCATTGCGCATCAGATCGCCCCCACTGTCTTTCCCGCTTCGCGGAAAGCTACAAGCGCAACGTCCAAATCCTCGCGCGTCAGTTTCGCATTCATCTGGGTGCGGATCCGCGCCTGCCCGTTCGGCACGACCGGAAAGAAAAAGCCTGAGACGTAGACGCCCCGCTCATAAAGCCCCGCCGCCATTGCCTGCGCCAGATGCGCCTCGCCCAACATCACCGGAATGATCGGGTGCTCACCAGGTAGCAGCCGAAACCCGGCATCCTCCAGCCCCGCGCGCCAGTAACGCGCATTGTCGAAAAGCTGTTTGCGCAGATCATCCGCCACCTCAACCAGATCCAAAGCTGCGATCCCGGCAGCTACAATCGCAGGCGGCAGCGCATTTGAAAAAAGATAGGGCCGTGCGCGTTGACGCAAAAGATCGATGACCGGCTGCGGGCCGGCGATATAGCCGCCCAGTGCGCCGCCAAGAGCCTTGCCCAAAGTGCCCGTCAGGATATCGACGTCGACCCCGGCATGGGCGGGCGTGCCGCGCCCCTCAGGGCCCATGAACCCGGTGGCGTGGCAATCATCAACCATCACCAGCGCACCGTATTTTTCAGCCAGCGCCGTCACTTCGGGCAGCTTCGCCAAATAGCCATCCATTGAGAAGACGCCATCCGTCGCGATCATGATGAACCGCGCACCATCCGCCCGCGCCGCCTGCAACTGCGCCTCAAGATCTGCCATATCCGAATTGGCATAGCGATAGCGTTTTGCCTTACAA
>JBARVN010000077.1:0-27504 GCA_049646285.1 Albidovulum sp.
GCACAGATGCGCTGGGAGCGATTGTGGTGCTGGTGGGGGCGGTCTTTGCAGCGCTTGCGCAAGTCTTCGTGCGCAAGCTGGTGGCGGTGGAAAAAGTCAGCGCCATCGTCTTTTACTTTTCGGTCAACTCAGCACTTCTGTCCCTGATTTCACTGCCCTTTGGATGGGTGGTGCCCGATGCCACCACCACCGCAATGCTGGTGGGCGCAGGTGTGTTGGGCGGGATTGGGCAGGTGTTTTTAACCACGTCCTACCGCCATGCGGATGCCTCGGTGATCGCCCCGTTTGAATACGCATCCATGATATTGGCGCTGTGCATCGGCTATGTGGTCTTTGATGAGGTGCCGACGCTGCTGGTTCTGGGCGGCGCTGTCTTAGTGGTCTGCGCCGGGATCTTGATCATCTGGCGCGAAAGCCGCCTTGGGCTGGAGCGCACCCGCCAGCGCAAGGCGATGACGCCACAAGGCTGAACCAAAACCAGGCTATGTTTCCAGCCAGATCGTCACTGGCCCCTGATTTGTCAGGCTGACATCCATATCCGCGCCAAAGATACCGTTTTGCACCTCAATCCCCAACCCGCGCATCCGTTCTGAGAAATGCATGTAAAGCCGCTCACCAACCTCGGGTGGGGCAGCCGCAGAAAAGCCGGGGCGGTTGCCGCGCGTGGTATCCGCGGCCAAGGTGAACTGGCTGACGACCAGCGCCGCGCCGCCGGTGTCCAGCAGCGACCGGTTCATCTTGCCCGCTTCATCCTTGAAAATGCGCAGCTTGGCGATCTTGGCGGCCAATTGGTCTGCCTCGGCCCCGGTATCGCCCGACATGGCGCAGACCAATATCAACAGACCCGCACCGATCTGGCCGGTGACTTCGCCCTCGACGGTCACGCGTGCGTCGCTGACCCGCTGGATCAGGGCGCGCATCAGAGGATCTCCTGCGCCCAAGGCGGGTTGGCCCCGGCCCGTGACACGGTGATGGCCGCCGCCGCACAACCCAGTTGAAGGGCTGTACCGATGGCCTCTGCGTCTAAGGTTTCAATGCCCGCTTTGGTTAAACACCCGGCCCGGTGCAGCGCCGCCAACGCGCCTGCGTTAAATGTATCACCCGCACCCACCGTATCGGCCACGGCGACGGTCCGGGCGGGCACAAAACGGGAATGGTCTTTTGTAAACCCATGCGCGCCCTTTGCGCCTTCGGTCACCAAAACCAGCTTTGTGCCGCGTGCAAGGATCCGGCCTGCCTGAACGGCAATCTCACCAGCGCCTTCAAGCCAGCGCAAATCTTCATCCGACAGCTTCACAATATCCGCCAGCGCCAGCATCCGGCCCAACCGCGCCCGATAGGCGCCTTCATCGGTGATGAAGCCCGGCCTGATGTTCGGGTCGATCATTGTCACACGGGCCGGGGCTTCGCGGGCCATCAGCACCTCATAGGCGGTGCCGCAAGGTTCCCCCACCAAGGAAATGCCACCAAAGAACAGCGCGCTGATATCGGCGGGCAGGGCGGGCAGATCGGCGGGTGTCAGCATCCTGCCTGCGGTGTTTTCATCGTAAAAGGCATAGCTTGCCTGACCACCCTCAAGCTGCACAAAGGCAAGCGTTGTGGGCCGCGTGGCGCGGTGTGCCAACCCGCTGTCTACGCCCGATGCGTCGAGGGCTTCGGTTAGCACCTTGCCAAACAGATCCGTGGACAGGCCCGAAAAGAACCCTGAGGGTACGCCAAGCCTGCCAAGTGCGATGGCCGTGTTAAAGACCGCGCCGCCGGGATAGGGTGCAAAGGCGGCTTCGCCTGCGCCTGTCTGGCGGGGCAACATGTCAATCAGCGCTTCACCGCAGCTCAGAATCATCCCGGGGCCTGCCCTTTGTTAGCGTAAACACCACGCCTCATAGCCAAGACGGGGAACCCGGTCAAACGGGACGAATGTCAGTACCCACCCTGATCGGCATATTGCGCCAGATAGGCCGCGCCCCCGATCACGATCGCCGCCGCAATCAAGGCCAGCACGATTTTCAGTACTGACCACGGGCGCTCGCCCTTGACCTGCCCGGATTGGCCGTTGACAACAAAGCGGTAGCTTTTGCCACGGTACCGGTAGGCGGCGGTCCAGACCGGCAGCAAGATATGTTTGAACGTGACTTCCGACATTTGGGTGCGGATCCCCGAAATCTCTTGCCGGTCGCCGCCGATGTCAAAGCGCACGTCGCGTTCAATCATGCGGTCCATATAGGCGCGGGCCTCTTGCATGCCTTCGTCCAGGGGCACGGTATACCCTTCGGCGCGAAAGCCTGCCAGATAGTGCGGGGCATAGGGCTGAAGCGCTGTCAGATCCCAGGGCATCAGGGCTTCGGTATGGCCCTTGGGCAAAGCGCGGGAGGCAAGCACCAGCACATCGTCAAAAAACCGGGCCACACGGCCCGATACGGACGTCCAGCGCACCTTGGCGATCTGGCGCGTTTCGCTGCGACGGCGGCCTTGCGCATCTCGAACATGGACGCGCTGCGTTTCATAATAAACCGTGCCGCGCCGGCCTTGATAGGCCGAGGTGGTATCAGCATCAAAGGTCCAATGTGGCACGTAGATACCCTGAAGTGCGCGGCCCTTGCGGGCATAGTCCGTCAGGCCGGAGGGCGCGAACCACAAAGACCCGAGCCACCGCACCAGTGAACGGCGCGCGTCGGCCTCGGTCACAACAAACGGGGCGACGGCGGCAGGCTTGATATGACGGCTGGCCCCGGTATCGGCCACCACCGGCGTGGCGCAAAACGGACATTCTGCGGCATGGATGGCGGGGTCAAACTCAACCTCTGCACCGCAATTTGGGCATTTGGAATAGCGCGTCTCATCAGTTTCGGCCGACGGCAAGGCTGCATCAATCCCGCGCCTGAAATCAAGCTCAGGTATCGGCTGATGGCCGCGGCCGCCGTCTTCAAGGGCCTCCACATGCCCGCAATGATCACAGATCATCTGCGCCTGTCCGGGGTCAAAGCGCAGATCTGCACCGCACTGGTTGCAGGGAAACCGGTGTTCGATCGGTGCCATGGCGTCACAAATACTTATGCAAGATCTTCGGCAGCATGATCCTAAGCGCGTTGTCCTTCAGCAAGAAGTGACGCCAAAGGTGAAAGATCACATGTGCGCCGATAAGCAAGATCACAGCGTTGAAGACCAGATCATGCAGGTCCTGGGCCAGCTCATGCACGGTTCGGCCCCCGATCGCCGGGTTGATCGGGATAATTCCAAAGGCCTGAATGGCGAAAGGAGCCGCAAAACCGGCAATCGCACCTGATGCGACAACCGAGGGGACGTCAATATGCAGCGCCTTGTCCAAAAGCGGATGCACCCGTTTGGCCCAGTCAGGCAGTTTCGGCCCCGGACGCCCGGCCAACCCTTGCCGCAAATACAAGATCAGCCACACCAGCGTGACCAGCGCCAAAATCATCCCGACGCCAGCATGGGTGGACAGTGCCCCACCAGGATCGGCCCGGTTTTCATCCGGTTCGACCAAGAAGAAATACGCGATAAGACCAAAGCTGACCCAGTGCAGCCATTTCAGTGCGGCTCTGCGGTTCATGTCACGCTCCTGGGGGCGGCGGGGGCATGACGGTGAAAAGCTGGGCAAGGGCTGTGATGTCACTGGCCGGTTTCCAGCCATCCTGTCCCGGGGCCCAGACAAGCGTGTCACGGGTAAAGCTGCCATCGGCCACAAGACGGCCTAAATGGCCCCGCCCGAAGGGGCCGGACACCGCCCCGGCATGGGCCACATGCCACACCGTCTCAACGGGTGCGGGCGGCGGCGGTGGCGGGGCGCTGGGTTGTGCGGCCCCACCCCACGGCCCGGGCTGCGGGGCCATCTGCGCGCCCATCGCCATACCGATCCCGGCACCGATGCCAGCCCCCATTGCTGACCCTGCGGTGCCGTCGCCGCGCCCCAACGCTTCGGCGGCGGAATACTGCATGAACCGGCCCAGATCACCGACGATCCCCATTGAGGTGCGCTTATCAAGCATCGCTTCAACTGCTTCTGGCAGCGATATGTTTTCAATGTAAAATTCCGGGATCTCCAGTCCATACCCAGCGACAGACAGGGAAATGGCCTGCGCCACCAGCTTGCCCAGATCCGCCGTGTTCGCGGCCATGTCCAGCACCGGAATCCCGCAGGAGGCGATGACCCGCGAAAACTCCTGCACGATGATATTGCGGATCTGGAAGCTGATCTCATCTGCGGTGAATTCACCGTCCGTGCCCACGATTTCGCGCATGAAAAGGGCGGGGTCAGAGACGCGCATGACATAGGTACCAAAGGCGCGAAGCCGCACCGGGCCAAACTCCGGATCGCGGGCGATGATCGGGTTCTTGGTACCCCATTTCAGATCGGTAAACCGGGTGGTGTTGACGAAATAGATCTCGGATTTGAAGGGAGATTTGAAGCCGTGATCCCAGTGCTGCAGCGTCGTCAGTATCGGCATGTTGTTGGTTTCAAGCAGATAGAGGCCGGGTGAGAAGACATCCGCCATCTGACCTTCATGCACGAACACTGCCGCCTGACCTTCGCGCACGGTCAGTTTGGCGCCGTATTTGATCGCATGGCCTTCGCGCTCAAACCGCCAGACCATGGTGTCGCGCGTATCGTCCACCCAATGGATGACATCGATAAATTCACCGGTCAGAAAATCAAAAATACCCATCATTACCTCCTATCGGGCGTCAACTGTCGCCGCCCATCAGTTCTGCGGCCATCGCTTCAACGATTGGACGCGCTTCGGTCAGTGTCATGCCGGTGCGAAGCCGCCGGTCATAAAGCATCTTCAGCATCAACTCATCTTGCCCGGTCAGGGCTGCGAATTCTTCATTGTCATTAAAGATCGAAGGCCGCGCATAGGGATAATCCGCAACCAGCCCAAGGCTTTGCGCCAACTCTTCGTGGATACACATCTGCCGCAAATGGGTGGGCAACTCTCCGCGGATCACGGTCGCAGCCCCGGTATAGCTGGTGCTGCGCCCGCGGGTGAAGCCGAAGACGGTGCAGTATATGTCCGGCGACATCTCGGCCACGGAATTCAGCGCTGCCTCAGAGATGCCCGGAGCCAGTGATTTTATCCGTTTCGCTGCGTCTTCGCGTTCCCCGGCATTTACGATCATTACGGTGTGATTTGGCCGCCATGTCGTTACGCGAATGGGCAATCCGGTCAGCGTGGACAAACGGGCCACATAGGCCTCGATGGCCGCCAGATCAGCAGCGCGTTGCTCAAGGGGAACCGAAGGGCCGAACTCGACGTTCAGCCGCACCGGCTCTTGCCAGCGATAAAGCTGGTTTTCAGATGTGGAGGAGACCAGACGCCCGCCCTCTTCTGCAAACTCATCATAAAAGGCGATGCGCAGAAAATTCTTGGCAAGGTCGTCAGCCGTAAACGGGGTATCGGCGCCGCCGCCATCGGTGCGCAACCGCTCTTGCTCCAGATAGTTCGCCTCGATCCGGGCGTAATAGGTCGCTTCTGTTGCACTTTCGGCGGATGGAGCGATTTGGCTTGGCGCGGAAGGGGCTGTTTTTGTGGGCAGGGGGGGCGCCACTTCGGGCGCAAATGTCTCACATGCGCTCAACCCCGCCAGTGCGGCGGGGATCAGAAGCGCCTTTATGGAAATTCGAAACAACATAGTCTCAAACGCCACCGGCCCGCGACGTGGCAGACGCGAGCGTGTCACGCAGCTCGGTCTCCATCTTTTTCAGTTCAATCTCGGCAGCGGCGCGTTTGCGCTTGCCCTCATCTGCGATGCGCAGGCTGTCTTCGATGGTGCCAATCAACTCGGCATTGGCGGTCTTGACAGCTTCGATATCAAACACCCCGCGCTCCATCTCATTGCGAACAATTTCATTGGCTTGGCGCAGGTTCTTCGCGTTGGCTGTCAAAAGTTCATTGGTCAGGTCATTGGCGTCGCGCACGGCTTCGGCGGCTTCGGCTGAACGCTGGATCGTCACCGCCTGCGCCAGTTGCGTTTCCCACAAAGGCACCGTGTTGACGAGGGTTGAGTTGATCTTGGTCACCAGCGATTTGTCGTTTTCCTGCACCAGCCGGATCGAGGGCAAGGATTGCATCGTTACCTGCCGCGTCAGTTTCAGATCATGCACCCGGCGCTCCAGATCATCACGGGCCGCGCGCAGATCACGCAGCTCTTGCGCGGCCATTACCTGATCGGGTTCGGCGGCCTTGGCAACTGCAGCCTCCTTTGCCGGGATCCCGGTCGCATCCAGTGTGGTCAGCTTCGCCTCGCCTGCGGCGATGTACAAAGCCAGCTCATCGTAGAAGTTCAGCGTTTTCTCATAGAGCAGGTCCAGTGATTTGATATCTTTCAGTAATTTGTGCTCATGGTTCAGCAGGTCACCGGTCACTTTGTCGATCTGGCCTTGAACGGATTCGAAGCGGGCCAGAAAGTTGGCGAAGGGCGCGGTACGGCCCAGCAGACGTTCCCACCAGGACCGTTTGCGGCGCACATCCAGCTCTGACACCGAAAAGCCGCGGATTGTCGTGACAATCTCGCGCAGACTGTCGCCCGCAGGCCCGACATCCTTGTTCTTCACGTCCGCCAGCATGGCTTGACTGATCTCTTGCAACTCGCCTTGTGCGGCTGAACCGAAATTGACGATGGACCCGGTGTCGGACATGTCCAACTCGTCAATGCGTTTGCGGATCGCGTCGGCCAGCGGGGCCGGGGCCTGATCCAGCGCCACAATCTCCTGATTGGGTTCGGGCAAGATCACGGCTGTTACGTCCTCGATGGCAGTGAGGGCACGGGCGGCATTATCACGGATGGTCTGGGACATGGGTACTACTCTCCACTTTGTTACATCACGGGTCTATCCGCACCCCTTCACGCTTCAGCCGGTCGCGCAATACGCCGATCTCTATATCAAGATCGTTGCGGTTATCGGACAAAAGTGCGGTGGTGCGGTTGGCGAAATTCTGCTCCAGATCCTCAAGCAGCGCCTCATAGTCGGCACGCGCTTGCGGATCCTTTTTTCTGGTCCAAAGATCGGCGAATTTGATCGTCGCGTCGCGGGCGCCCATCAGGTAAACGCCCAGATATCGGCGCGCGGCGGTCAGATCGCGTGGATCTTCTTCCACGGTGCGAAAAAGATCGCGCGCGGTGATGGCGAAGCGTGCGACACGGGCGACAATCTGGCGATCAGCGGTGCGCGCGGCGGCCGCTTGCATGGCGTCCAGATAGGCTTCGCCTTCGGCCACGATCCGGGCTGCGCGGTCTTGTTGGAACGTGTCCACGTTTTCCATGCCCTTATCGCGCATAGGGTCCGCGCCAAAGGCCATCAGATGCAACCCGCCGCCGATCAGCCCCAAGCCGGCCGCGACCGCCATACCCCCGTCGGGATAGGCCCCCAGCCCTAGCCCAAGCACCGTTGCCGCAGCCCCCAGGATCTTGCGCGGCAAGGCCGGGCGGCGGGCGGTATTTCGGGCATGATAGGCCTCGGCAGCGCGCACGCCCTCACGCGTCAGCCACGCGGCCAGAACAAGCGCCCCGAAGGCACCAAGGTTCAGCGCAAGCCCCATAGGATCGTGCCAGAAGGCTTTGACGGCAAAGGGCAGGGCCAGCAAAAACATCAGCCCGGTGCGCCGCTCCGCCCGGCTGCGGGGCGTGCGCGGTGCCGGCGCATCACCTTTCGAGGGGCTATACTGTCCGCCAAACCGTTCAGCCATCATCCGCCCCCGGTCAGCGCGACATAAAGCGTCAGCGCCAGAAGCAAATTGAAGGCCAATCGTTGCAGTCCGGGTTCCGTCATCCGATCCCCCCAAAGATCGCGCGCAGAGTGGCATGACGGGCGCGCGGGTCCAAGCCCCTTTGCGATGTCATCGCGCCCCAACGGCTGCAGATCGGCAAAATGACGCTGCGGCATGTCGCCAAAAACGCGGGTTGGTCGCTACTTGCGACCCGTCGGCCCACCCTTGCGCGGCCCAGCTCCTGCCGGGCGCGGCTTGCCGTCCTTGCGTGGGCCGGTGCCCGTAGGCGCGCCGCGTGGTTTGAAATCCTTGCGGTCGCCCGCGCCCTCGGGTTTGGCGCGCTGCTTGAACGGACGGTCGCCCGCCGTGTCCCCCTCGCGACGTGGTCCGCGTGGTTTGAAATCCTTGCGGTCACCCGCGCCCTCGGGTTTGGCACGTGGTTTGAATGGACGGTCGCCCGCCGCGTCCCCCTCGCGACGTGGTCCGCGCGGTTTGAAGTCCTTGCGGTCACCCGCGCCTTCGGGTTTGGCACGTGGTTTGAACGGACGGTCGCCCGCCGCGTCCCCCTCGCGACGTGGCCCGCGTGGTTTGAAATCCGCCCGGTCGCGCGGGCCGTCTCCGTCACGGGGTTTGAAGGGGCGGCCACCGGCGGCCCCACCGGGGCGGGGCGCGCGCGGCTTGCGGGTGGCTGTGCCGCTGGTGTCAGCCGCATCATCCGTGACGCCTGAACCAAGCTGATCGCGCAGCACCCGCTGCTTGACCTCGACCACATCGCCTTCTTTCATCAGGTTCAGGCGGAACGGGCCATAGCTGACGCGGATCAGCCGGTTCACGATCATGCCGACCTCGGTCATCGCGCGACGAATTTCGCGGTTCTTGCCTTCGCGCAGACCCACCGTCAGCCAGGCATTGGCGCCTTTTTGCCGGTCCAGCGTGATGTCCATGGGTTGGAATTCTTCGCCCTCGACGGTGACACCGCGGCGCAACGGATCAAAGGTCGCGTCATTCGGGCGGCCGTTCACGCGCACCCGGTACTTGCGCAACCAACCGGTTGAGGGCAGTTCCAGCTTGCGCTTGAGATCGCCGTCATTGGTCAATAGCAACAGACCTTCGGAGTTCAGGTCCAGCCGGCCAATGCTCATCACGCGCGGCATATCGGCGGGCATTGTGTCAAACACGGTCTGACGGCCCTTTTCATCCTTGTTCGATGTCACCAGCCCAAGGGGTTTGTAGTAAAGCCACAGACGGGCCGGTTGCGGCGCGTCGATAGGCTTGCCGTCCAATGTGACCTTATCTGTGGGCAGCACATCCAGCGCAGGGGTTGTGGCCTTGACCCCGTTTACCGAAACCCGGCCATCAAGAATCATCTTTTCCGCATCCCGGCGCGAGGATATTCCGGCCCGGGCCATCACTTTGGCGATGCGTTCGCCGCTTTTTTTGTCGTCACTCATGGCACTCTGGCCCCCGGGCTGATGGTGAAGCGCCTCCTCTAACGCCAATCGGCGCGCGGGGGAAGCGCTTGCGTGACGCGGCACATGCGGGCATCAAAGCGCCATGAGCCAATTTCGCAGCCATATGGACGCAGCCATGGACGAAGCGCGGGCCGCTGCCGCGCGCGGCGAGGTGCCTGTGGGGGCCGTGATCATTGGGCCGGGCGGGCAGGTAGTGGCCTCAGCAGGCAACCGCACCCGAGAGTTAAACGATCCGACCGCGCATGCCGAAATGCTGGCGATCCGGGCGGCCTGTGCGGCCATCGGGTCCGAGCGCCTGGTGGGTCATGATCTTTACGTCACGCTTGAACCTTGCCCGATGTGCGCGGCGGCCATCAGCTTTGCCCGGATCGAAAGGCTGTACTACGGTGCCGCTGACCCAAAATCCGGCGGCGTGGGGCAGGGCGCGCGGGTGTATTCCCATGCTCAGTGCCACCATGCCCCTGAGATCTATGACGGCATCGGAGCAGAGGCGGCGGCAGAACTGTTGCGGCATTTCTTTGAAGATCGACGGCAGGGCTGACACTTATCCCGCCTGAGGTCAGCCCTTATCGCGGCTTTTACCAAGAAGCCTGCCGACCAGAAAGCTGGTGCGCGGCGTGTAGATATAACGGGTGCGTTCTTCTGGCGCGGGCCGGGCGCGCATGCGCAGAAATCCAAACGCTAGCAACGCCACATGGGTCAGCGCGATAAAGATAAACATCGCCGGTGCGCCATAGGCATCGATCAGGGTCGACGCGATCAAGGGGGAGGCGATGGCGCCAATCGCGTAAAGAAACATCAAGGCCGCCGACAGCTCTACCCGCTCCGCGTCCTTGGCGAAATCATGGGCATGCGCGGTTGAGACGGAGTAAATCGGCATGGTGGTCGCGCCAAAAAACGCTGCTGACAGAAAGATCCCCCAAGCCCCCAGGCCTGCCAACCCGATGGTGGCCGCACATGACAAAGTGGCGGCGACCGAAAGCCCGATCAGCACATAGCGCCGGTCATATTTATCGGCAAGCCAGCCCATCGGAATCTGCGCCAACGCACCACCCAGCACATAAGCCGCCAGAAACAGTGCGATCCGGTCGGCGGTCAGGCCAACCTCGATCCCGTAAATCGGCCCGACCATACGAAAGGCGGCCCCGGTCACGCCCGACACCACCACCCCAACGGCCGCAAGCGGCGAGCGTTGCCAGGCCAGCATCGGGCGCAGGCGCGGAGCGGCCGGTGTATCAGGCTGTTCAGCCTTTGACACAATGATCGGCAATAGTGCCGCACAACACAAGATCGCCAGCAAGTTATAGGAGAAATACGCAGCCGGGCTTAGAATGCCGATCACCAGCTGCGCGCCAAGCGATCCGGTCACATCGACGACGCGGTAGATGCCCATGGCCCGCCCGCGTGTTTCATTGGTGGCCTTGGCCTGAAGCCAGGCTTCGATGATCGTGTAGCAGCCCGCCACACAGGCCCCAGACAGCACCCTCAGCAGCGCCCATGCAATGGGATCTACGATCATCATATGGGCAATCAGCCCGATGGTGCCTGATGCGGTGAACGCGGCAAAGGCGCGCGAATGGCCCACAGCGCCCATCAGGCGCGGCGCCCACCAGCAGCCAATGAAGAAGCCAAAGAAATGTGCCGAGCCTAACGTGCCGACTTCGGATTTGGAAAACCCGAGTTCAACGCCGGACAGCGCATCCAGCGGGGCGACGCCACCGGTGCCAAGCTGTAGCAAAATCACCGAAAGAAAAAGGGCGGCAAAGGAGATCAGAAGGCGCATGGGGCAGAGGTCTCATGGGATTGGGCGACCATGCCGTCGTCCGCGACGAATGCCCAGAGCTATTTGTCCGAACCGCTATGTTTTTTGGCCTCGTCTAATGGACGCGTTGAATTTTTGCCAAGATCTTCAGCCGCACCTCATCGCCAACCAGGTCGGGAAACCCTGCGGCCCCAAAAGCGGCGCGGCTGATCGCGCCGGTCAGCAGGATCGACAGGTTTTCACGCTCGCCCGGATCACTGCCCACGGGCCGATAAAGCGTGCCATTCAGTTTGATATCGCGGGTCACACCGCGCACGGTTATGCGCCCGAGCACCTCGGCGCCAGTGGCAGTGGCTCGCATCCTTGTGCTTTCAAATAGGATCAGCGGATGCGTTTTTGTGTCCAGAACCGAGTTTCCCTTCATTGCGACCGTGGCAAATGGCAGATTGGACCGGGCTTTGCCGGCATTCAGGGTAACATTGACATGGCTTGCCGCGACTCGGTCGAAGTCAAGGATCAGATCGGCTTGCGTGACGGGCATTTGCCCATGGATCAGGCTTTGGCCGAAATCGGTCTCAAACCCCACGACAGAGCCTTCGGTGTCAAGCTGGTAGCTCAGCGGCGCTGCAGTGATGGGGGTGGCGATGGTCAAAAGCAGGCAAAAAAGCAAGGCGCGCATGGCGACAGGTCCTTGAATTGGATTTGGTCAGCCTACCGCTCTTTTGGCGCAGCGTCGCTCATTTCCGCGTGATCGGGTGGGGTTTTTGCAGCGGATACGGGCTTTTCCCGCGCCAGCGTAAAGCCGCGGCCCTCATGGCGTTCGGATAAGACCCATGTCCCCGGCGGTTCTGCCCGAGACCGGCACAGCCGCAGCCGCCAGCGGCTGTGATCCTGGCTGTGATTGGGTGCGATATGCCAGCGGCTTTCCACACCGGGGGCGCCGCCCTCTGCGGGGGTCAGCATCAACCCGGTGGGGGTCATCCGTCCCTCATCAGCACCGGTTTCTGCGGCCAGATGCAGCCTGCGCACCGGGGTCAGGCGCGGCGGTTCGGGCAGTTCGGCCACCACAAGCGCTACAGCCCCGCTGCGCAGGCTGTCCTCAAAGCACCATAAAAGATCCTCGGCGCGGCGCGGGGTGACAAAGATCAACCGGCCCGGTTCGATCAAGGCCTGCACACCTTCGGGAAAAAGCCGCTCAGGCAGCCAGCCGGGGCGCAGCCACAAAATTGGCCCTTCGGTGCTGCGCGCCGCCATCAGCGCCAGAGTGCGCCGGGCGGGGCCGCAAAACTCATGCACCCGCGCCCGCGCCAGTGACAGGGCCCCCAGAAAGGGCAGCGGCGCACGGGGGCGGCGCTGATGGCGCGAAATGATCTGGGAAAGGCTCTGAGTCGGCATTGGGGAAGTATAGCGTGTTCACTTTATGTTCTCAATGCGGATGATGGCGGCGCTGCGCAAAGGTTAGGTGGGTTTTAACCCGCGCTGAGCTGCGCAGCGCTGACCGGGGCGCTTGACGGCACAACCCGGGCGGGCCAAGGTCGCGCGGCACATCCGAAGGGGCTCTCATGCAGCACGTGAAACTTGGCAATAGTGATCTGAAGGTCTCGGCGCTTTGCCTTGGCACAATGACCTGGGGCAACCAGACCCCCGAACCTCAGGCGCATGCGCAAATCGACATGGCCGCGGAACGGGGCGTCACCTTCATGGACACCGCCGAGATGTATCCGGTCAATCCGGTCCGCGCCGAGACGTTGGGCCGCACTGAAGAGATTATTGGTAACTGGATAGCTGGCGGCGGTGATCGCACGCAATGGGTGATTGCCACCAAAATCGCGGGCGAAGGCAGTCTTGCGCGGGGCGGCGAGGAAATCACCGGCGCATCGATCCGCCGTGCGCTTGAGACGTCTTTGACGCGGCTGCGGACCGACTACATTGACCTTTACCAGTTCCACTGGCCGAACCGGGGCAGCTATATGTTCCGTCAGAACTGGCGGTATGACCCCAGAAAGCAGGACCGCGCGGCGATCCTTGCGAATATGGAAGAGTGTCTGGAAACGCTGGCCGCCCTTCAGGCCGAAGGCAAGATCCGCCATTGGGGTCTTTCGAACGAAAGCGCTTGGGGCGCGGCGCAATGGCTTCGGCTGGCGGACGCAGGGCAAGGCCCCCGGCCGCTATCGGTGCAAAACGAATATTCGCTTCTGTGCCGGCTCTATGACACGGACATGGCCGAGCTTGGCCACAACGAAGAGGTCACGCTTTTGGCCTTCACACCTTTGGCCGGAGGGCTTCTGACCGGCAAATACGCAGGCGACGTTATCCCTGCCGGATCTCGACGTGAACTCAATGAGGCATTGAGCGGCCGGATCACCCCAAGGGTCTGGGAAGCGGTGTCTGCCTATCTGGGTATTGCGGCGCGTGCCGGACTTGACCCTGCCCAAATGGCTCTGGCCTGGACGCTGACCCGGCCCTTCCCGATTGTGCCGATCCTTGGCGCCACCACCGTTGATCAACTGGAGATCGCGCTGGGGGCTGCCGACCTTACCTTGTCTGAGGCGGTTCTGGACGAGATTGCAGCGGCGCATAAGGCACATCCGATGCCCTATTAAGGCGTTTGGCGTTTAGCTTGATACATGAAACATCATCTAACGCGTTGAAATCCTTTATTTCAGACAGCGTTGGATGATCCAGATTCAACGCGAAACGCGATAAGCCCACGCTCGGCGCGCCTGAGCGCCGAGCCTGTGGTGCCAAACCGGGCGCGGAACGCGCGGGCAAAGCCTGCTTGACCGGAAAAGCCGGTCCGCAGTGCCACATCGGCCAGGGGCAGTGCCGTGTCGCTGATCATCCGGCGTGCCTCATCCAGCCGCAGATCCAAAAAGAACCGGCCGGGGCTGATGCCCAGCCGCTCGGCAAACAGCATCTCAAGCCGGCGCTGCGACAGTCCGACCTTGCGGGCGATGGCGGCGATGGGGGCGGGGTCTTCGATGCCACCTTCCATCAGGGCGATGGCACGGCCAAGGGCGGGATCACCGCGCGCCAGCCGCGCTGAGGATACCACCTGCTGTGGCACCGTGGCCGCATGCATCGGCTCATACACAAAGGCGCCTGCGACGCGCAGGGCCAGCTCGGCACCATAACGTGTGCGGATCAGATCCAGCATCATATCCAGACAAGGTGCCGCCCCTCCGGTTGTGATCATCGGGCCCGATATGACATAACGGTCGCGCCGAACCTCAATATCGGCAAACCGGTCGGCAAAACTCTCAAGATCTTCCCAATGCACGGTGGCCGCGCGCCCGTTCAAGAGCCCCGCAAGCGCCAGAAACCAGCTGCCGCCGTCGATCCCCATCATGGCGCGCAACCGCGGGGCAAGGCGACGCAACCGGGCCAACAAAGGTTGGGTCGCTTGTTCGGCCAGCCGGAAGCCCGCGACAATCATCAGCACATCGGCATCGATCCGCTCTGCCAATGCTTCGGTCGCAATCTCAAACCCCGCAGTCAACGGCACCGGCCCGCCTGCCGCAGAATAGTAGCGCCATGTAAAAAGGGTGCGTCCCGCCCGCCGGTTGGCGGCGCGCATCGGATCGACCGAGGCCGCCAACGAGAGCGCGTTGGTATCAGCCATCACCAGTATGGCCACTGAAAGCGGGGATGGGTCGGCGGCAAAGATCGGCTTTTCGGGTTTCATCAAGAATTTCGTAATCTGACAAGTGATCGCGTGCAAGCGCCGCTTGCCTATCCGGGCAAGCTCGGTGAGGGTGGCACTGGACGATTATCCGGAGAACAGCATGCACATTCGAACGGGTTCGGCGCGCCTAATGTTGGCGCTGATGGGTCTGGCGCTCCTTGCCGGATGCGCAGGGGCGCCAAAACAATCCGGGCTGCGGTCTGCGGGCGCGCAAATTTCTTCTGCCGCCGCCTTCGATCCGGCGCAGTTTGGCGATGTGTGGCATATTGTGGCGAATTACGGGGCCGAAGCGCGCTGCGGACCTCTGGCTGAAACCTGGGTGCTCACCGCTCCTGACCGTTTTCGCGTGACCGGCACCCGCTGCGGACCAAATGGCGCGCGGGCGTTTTTGAGCGAGGCACGGATGAGCGGACCGGGGCGCATCACCCGGACCGTGCCGCAGGGCAAAGAAGAGCTTTGGGTGCTGTGGGTCGATGCTGACTACCGCGTTGCCGTGATCGGAACACCGTCAGGCGCTTTCGCGCGGGTTCTGTCGCGCACCCCCGACGCGCGGTCCGATCTTATGCAGGCGGCGCGCGATGTGCTGAAATTCAACGGCTATGATCCGGCGGGCCTGATGCCACTCTGACGATGGGGGGGGATGCGCCGATCTGGCATGGCCATCCCAAACCTTGACGAACGGCCTATGCCCTCAGCGCGCCTTTCGCAGGATCAAAAATCCGCCGATCAGCGCTGAAATGAGGGCAAGAGATGCCCAGATCGCTCCGGACTGCTCAAGATAGACAACGCCAGAACCGCTGTCATAGCACCGGCCCAACTCATTGAAACAATGGCGCCATTTGAAATACTGTTCGTAAAACGCGGCCGAAAACAGAAGCGAAGCCGCGATAGCTGCGCCGCTTGACACATATCTGAACATACGAAAAACCATCAGCAGGCTGCATCCTCGTGTTGAAACTGCCGCAATGATAGGCGCGGACACCTCAGTCGATCAACTGCGCCTCCAACCGATCCAACAGGGCCGGAAACTCCCGCGCGCCAACCTCCGCCTCGCGGATCAGCCAGTCAAAATGCGACGTGAAACTCGTCACTCGGGCTGAATCGCGAAAGGCGATGTAGTGGCGGCCAAGGTAAAGCACCGCCAGAAGCGGCCCAAAGATTGTGACGGGTGCAGAAAATACGCGGCGCGCATCAAACGTATAAATCCGCAACCCCGGATAGAGCTGATCGCACAGTTGGCGAAGGCGCGCTATCTGGTTTCGCCGTACCTCAACCGGCAAGCCGCGATAGTAGCCTTCAGCCGCGGCAAAGGATTCAATCTCGTGGATTGGCAAGGCAATCTCATAGTCCGATCCCGCCCGCCGCATCCAGCTAAGCCGATCCTCGGATGCGCCGATCGCCTGATCAGATGTGCGCCCCAGCTGTGGTTCATATTCCCACCGCAGCATTTCGCGGGTTTTCAGCATATCCGGCAAGGTTGCAGGAACATGGCGCACCTTGTAGCCGGCCGCCTCCTGATGCCAGTTGAATATCGTTTCATCAATCAAGGCTCGGGGGGCTTCGGTCATCGTCAGCGAGGTGGCCAACAGATCAGCCAGCCGTTCTGGCCGCTCTGTCAGCCCCAAGAGCCAATCGGCCGACACGCCAAGTGCTGTGGCACATTCCGCCACGACCTGCGCATTCGGCAAACGCGCACCGCGCCCCGTCAAGAGCTGTGAAATCGTCGACCGATCTACGCCAACATCACGGGCCAACCCGCTTTGAGTGGTGGATTTATCGGCCATGGCCACGGCAAGCCGATCCCGAAACAGGTCGGCGCGGTCACGTTTGTCGATATTTATACGCATATGGCAACTATAAACATAATTGTTGAAAAATGTTAACTAAATTCGGAATTCGCACAGCCTCTTTTTTGGCGCTAGCTGAGCGCAGGGGAAGGGAATGTGAATGGATACAAATAAACGCACGGTAACAAAGGCGGTATTGTGGAACCTGCTCGGACTGGCGGTTATGGCGCTGGTTGGATTTGCACTGACGGGTTCAGTTGCAACAGGCGGTGCCATGGCGCTGATCAACACAGTCATCGGCTTCGTCACTTACGTCGCATATGAACGGCTCTGGTTGCGCATAACCTGGGGGCGGCATGTCTGAGTGGCGCACCCAAATTGAATGGCCCACACTGGCCTTGATGGCGGGGTGCTACCTGGTTTGGGCGGCGGCCACCCGCGTGATGGCGGATATTTCGCTGCTGCTGGCGGTCCCGGTTACGGCCCTTTGTATCACCCTACACTCATCGCTTCAGCATGAGGTCTTGCACGGACATCCGTTTCGCAGCCGGTTGTTGAATGAGACGCTGGTGTTCTTGCCGCTTGGGCTTTTCTTCCCTTACGGGAGATTTCGCGATCTGCATCTGGCACATCACAAGGATGAAAACCTGACAGACCCCTATGATGATCCTGAAAGCAATTTCGTGGATCCTGTGATTTGGGGCAGGCAGTCAAAAGGCATCCGCTGGATCTTGACGATGAACAATACGCTGATGGGGCGCATGGTGTTTGGTCCGGCGCTTTCGGTTGTGGCGCTGGTGCGATCTGACCTGCGCGCGGTGGCCCGCGCGGATCGCGGCATTGCCCGCGAGTGGATATTGCACGGGTTCGGGCTTGGGTTTCTGGCGCTTTGGCTGTGGCAGACCACCATGCCGTTCTGGGCCTACGCACTCAGCGCGTATGGCGGGCTTTCGATCCTCAAGATCCGCACGTTTCTGGAACACCAGGCGCATGAACATGCACGGGCCCGCTCGGTTATCGTTGAAGGCGGCCATGTGTTGCCGTTCTTGTTTCTCAACAACAATCTGCATGTGGTGCATCACTGCAAACCGGGCGTGGCCTGGTACCGGCTGCCGGCCCTTTACGCGCAGAACCGGCCGGAATGGTTGCGGCGGAATGATGGCTATCATTACCCCTCTTACGCCGCGATTTTTCGTCGGCACTTTTTACGCCCGAAAGACCCTGTGCCGCATCCCCTGCGCAAAACTTCTTGAGCTTCCCTCGCCCAATCGGCCGTGCCAGAAGGGGGCATGAGTCTTTGGGTTCTCTTCACGCTTGCCGCCGCCGCAATGCAAACGGTCCGCTTCGTCTTGCAAAAGCAGCTGAAAGGGGCGGGTCTGTCGACCGGTGGGGCGACCTTTTCAAGGTTTCTCTTTGCAGCGCCGATTGCCACGGTGCTGACAGCCGTGGTGCTGGCCGCGACCGACACTGCACTCCCGACGCTTTCCGCCCGGTTCTGGGGCTTTATCATTCTGGGCGGTGTGGCCCAGATTGTGGCAACCTTTCTGACGGTGGCCCTTTTCAGTCTGCGTAACTTCGCAGTGGGCGTGGCGTTTACCAAAACCGAAACCGTGCAGGTCGCCGCGTTGTCGGCGATCTTGTTGGCCGAGGCGGTGGACCCTTGGGCATGGCTCGCCATAGGGGTGGGCTTTTGTGGGGTGATGCTGCTGTCAAAAGGGCCAGAGGTGGGCGCCCGCTGGCTTGGGCGGCCCGCGCTTTACGGGATCGCGGCGGGCGGGCTTTTTGGGCTGTCGGCCATCGGGTATCGCGGCGCCACACAAGAGCTGTTGATCCTGCCGTTCTTTTTGCGCGCGCTTGTGGCGCTTGGCGCGGCCACGGTTCTGCAATCGCTCATCATGGCAGCATGGCTTGTCTGGCGCGAACCCGGTGAGTTGGGGCGGGTGCTGGCGCGCTGGCGCAAGACCGTGCCGGTAGGGATCACCGGCATGTTGGGATCGCTGGGCTGGTTCGCGGCTTTCGCCCTGCAAAACGCGGCCTATGTGCGGGCGCTTGGGCAGATCGAGATGGCCTTCATGATGCTCGCTTCGGTTCTGGTTTTCCATGAACGGCTCAACTTGCGCGAAGGGGCGGGGATCGGGTTGATCATCGGTTCGGTCATCGCGATCGTTTTGGCCTTTGGCTGACAGAGCCTTCGGGGCGGCCACCCGAGCCCGGTGCGCGCAGCGCGCCGGGCGAGGCAACAGTATGCGCGCAAAGCGCGCGCCGTTGGATCAGATCAGGCGGCGAAATTGCGGCGTCGCCCCTGAATTGTCGAAAAACGGCACGCCTTCGGGTGGCGGACCCATATGGGTCAGAAGGGCGGCCACCTCACCCAGAACCACTTCGGTGATAAAGGGCAGGTTCAAGGCGCGGGCCGTACTTAAAGGAACCCAATGCAGATGGCTAAGCTCATCGGACGCGCGGGAAAAATCGTCAGGGTCACCGATCAGCCGGGCGGCATCCGCCATGAAGAACCGCGCATCAAAACGGCGGGGACGGCCCGGCGGAGTGATGGCACGGAAAATGAAACGTAGCCCTTCGGCGGTGGGGCGGTGCCCGGTCGCGGCAAAGTCTTTCCAATCCTCAGTCGGGGGGAAGGGCCAGTCACCTCGGGTGCCAAGGATCAAACCTGTTTCTTCCCAAAGCTCGCGGACGGCACTGGCGGCAAGGGCTGTGCCAAGGCCTTGGGGGCTGTGCAGATCCAGCCGGGACTGACACGCAAGATCAAGATCGCACGCCAGCGGCACGGTATGATCGCCTGGATCCAGAGCGCCGCCGGGAAAGACGTATTTGTCTGGCATGAAGGCCGCCGCGGACCCGCGCTGGCCCATCAAAACCGCAGGCTCACCCAGATCACGGCGCAGCAACAGCACGGTTGCCGCATCACGGATCGGTGGCGCTTCAGCCCCGCTCATCAGGCCGTGCCATGCCAAAACCGTGCATCCGTTTGGCCCATTGGATCGCGACCAGCATCCCCTTCATCCGGGGCAGCAGGAACAACGAAAGGGCAACGCATCCGAGTGTAAAGACCGTGGCCAGCAGCCATGGTTCTGGCCGGTACCGGACAAAGGCCCACATGATCAGCGGCGCCATCAAATGTCCAACCACAAGGATGGTCATATAGGCCGGGCCATCATCGGCGCGCTGGTGATGTAAATCCTCACCACAGGTCGGGCAGGCGTCGCGGACCTTCAGATAGCCATAGAGCAACGCGCCTTCGCCGCAGGAAGGACAACGCCTGCGCCAGCCATTGCGCAGCGCGGGTTTCAGCGGGCGATCTGCGTCAATCATCAGGCTTGTATCGCTCATCACGGTCTCCTGTCGGCAGCACCGCTTACCACTGATCGGTCGCTCACGAAAGGTCCGCAGGCAGGGCGCGCAAAAAGGTCGCGGGCAGATTGCGACGGAAATCCGCAGCCCCTGCGTTGAAGGATCAGACGGCGGGCAGATACGCCCTATGGATCACCAAGCGAAAAGGATAAGAACATGACATCGAAACCCCTACTGGCCGCGCTATTGATTGGCCTTGGCGGGGCGCTTGCCCTGACATCCCCTTTGCTGGCACGCGAGCGCGCTATGGGGCATGGCGGCCCTTCATTCGATTTTACCGAAGTTGACACCAATGGCGACGGCTCTATCACCGCGGAAGAATTCAAGGCCCACCGCCAAGCCCGGATCGCGGGTCTTGATGCAGACGGTGACGGGTTCATCTCGCAAGACGAGCTGGTGGCGCAGATGACCGCGCATATGCAAGAGCGTGTTGAGGCCATGGCCGCCGCGCGTATGACGGCACAAGACGTGGACGGTGACGGCAAACTCTCGGCCGCTGAACTGGCAGCACCGCGTATGGCGGGCCGGTTCTTCGCCCTTGCCGACGCAGATGGCGACGGGGCGGTCAGCCGGGACGAGGCTGAGGCGATGCAATCGCGCATGGCCGATGCCAAAGGTGGCCATATGCGCAAAGGCAAGCATCACAAGGGCGGCCATGGCTCCATGCCCTTCTGGGGCGGCGACTACAGCGAATAAGTACGGGCACGTGACTTCAGGCCCGTGGCGGGATCATCGCCACGGGCCCGTCACGCGTCTTGCGTAGGCGCATTATAGCGGCGACAGTCAGGGATGATGATGGCGTTAGATGATGAGGGCGGCGGGCAGGATGAAGCCCTTCTGGCAGGCTATGCCAGTGGGGATGCCGGTGCCGCACGTCTGCTCGCTGAACGCTTGGCCCCGGTGGCCTATAGGGTGGCTGCGCGGATGCTTGGGGATCCGGTTGAGGCGGAGGACGTTGCCCAAGAGGCGATGCTGCGCCTGTGGCGCATGGCGCCCGATTGGCAAAGCGGCGGGGCGAAGGTCTCGACATGGCTTTACCGGGTGGCGACCAACCTTGCGACAGATCGGTTGCGCCGCCGCAGAACCGTGCCGCTGGAGACCGCCGCCGAACCCGAAGACCAGCGCCCATCGGCTGTTGCCACGCTGATAGACGCGGACCGGGATGCGGCATTGCAAACAGCGCTGCTGGCGCTGCCGGACCGCCAGCGTCAGGCGGTGGTGCTGCGCCATCTCGAAGGGCTGGCAAACCCTGAGATAGGCGAGATTATGGGTGTAGGAACAGAAGCGGTGGAAAGCCTTGTGGCCAGAGGAAAGCGCGCGCTTTCCGTGGCGCTTTCGACCCGCAAAGAGGAGTTGGGATATGGCAAATAAGAATGATGACGACGCACTGGACGGGTTCTTTCGCGCCGCAAGGTTGCACGCCCCGGTGCCATCTGAGGCTCTGATGACCCGAATTCTCAACGATGCCGCGCACGCCCAAAGAGTTCAGGCGCACGTTTCCTACGCGCCATCCCTTTGGTCTCGCCTATCCGATGCCCTGGGTGGCCGGCCGGGTGTTGGAGGCCTGGCAACAGCGGCGGCTGTGGGCCTTTGGCTTGGCTATGCCGGTCTGGGTGATCCGGCGGGGTATGCCGCCGAGTATTGGGGCGCCGAAGGGGCGTATGATCTGATGCCGGGGGCAGAAGCCTTCGTGCTTATCGCGGCTGTGGAGGGATGAAGATGGCTGACAAACCTGATCGCAAACGGGGTGCCGCACGCTGGAAGACCGTGGTGCTGATCCTGTCGCTGGCGCTCAATATCTTCATATTGGGCAGCATGGCCGGGCGCATGATTGCCGGGCACGGGTCGCATGGCGGCTGGCGTGCGCCAGAGGTTGGATTTGGTCCTTTTACCGAAGTGCTAAGCCATAAGGATCGGCGGGCTTTGCGCGAGGCTTTTTACCAGTCAGCGCCTGATTTCCGCAATCGCCGCAAGGAAGCCGAGGCGGATTTCCATGCGCTTGCGTCGGCGCTGCGCGCCGACACTTTGGACCCTTCAGCCGTAGAGCAGGTGCTGGCCGCGCAGACGATCCGCACAACCGCGCGGTTGGATCTGGGTCGGACCTTGCTGACCAAGCAGCTATTGGCGATGTCTTTGGAAGAACGCAAAGCACTGGCAGAGCGGATCGAGACCGCGCTGCGACGTCACTAAAGCGTTTCGCATCGCATTCAAAACACGCGGCCTCAAAGCCTTGCTTTGAACGCGTGTTTTGAAACATCTTTTGCCGAGTGAATGCAGCACGCTATAGGCTGCGCTACGCCGATGAGCGGGGGAACCCCGGTCGTCGCGACGGCAAAGTCAGGCAGCTGTGCGGCAGATCGTAACTTGGTTGCGACCTTCCGATTTCGAACCCATGAGTGCACTGTCCGCCATGCCAATCAACTCATCCACGGGCACGATGCCTGTATCCGGGCCCAGCGTCAGGCCAATTGACAGCGTGACAGGCACGACGCCCCGGCCTTTTGGCAAGATCACCGGTTTGTCACCTATAATCTGGCGCAACCGTTCGGCTGTGGCATGGGCGGCTTCCATCGTCGTATCCGGCAAGGCCACCAGAAATTCTTCGCCGCCGATCCGGGCCAGTAAATCGACGTCGCGAAGATTGGATTTCAAACGGTAGGCCACTTCAATCAAAACTGCATCCCCGGCAGAATGGCCGTAGGTATCATTGACGGATTTGAACCGATCAAGATCCATCACCATCACAGCAAACGCCTTGCCAGATGTTACGGCGCGCTCGGCGATACGGGTCAGATGCGGCAGAGCATAGCGGCGGTTGTGAAGGCCGGTCAGCGGGTCCGTCATTGCCAGGCGCAGCCCATCTTCTAATGAACTGCGTAGCCGGTCCGACTGTCTTTTGCGCAAAATCTGCGTTCGGATCCTCAGGGCCGTCTCGGCGGGATCCGCCGATGCTTCAATCAGGTCAGACGCCCCCAGGTCCAACGCGACAGCGGCAGTTTCCCGCGCGTCCTTGGGAAGCAACATGCACACCGCCGAATGCCGGGTTGCAGGGCGTGACCGCAGCTCTGACATAAGCCTCAGCCCATCACCCGGCCGGATCAGATCCGTTGCAATCACAAAGACATCGGGCACCGGCCCGGTCCGCGTGTCGCCCAGCGCACTATCGCGGTCCAAAACCAGAATGCGGTCGTCAAGGTGGTCGCGCAGCTCGCGCTTCCACGCAAGCGCTGTTTCGACGCGCCCTGCGATCAACCCAACCAGTGCCTTGCTTGCAAATTCGGTTTCAGGTTCTGCAAACCCCAAGGCGCGGTAGGTTCCGTCGCGAAGGCCCAGTTGCTCTGCCGTTTCGCGCGCACGCAGCAGGCTACGCAGCCGGGCCAGCAATACCATTTCATCCAGTGGTTTCCAGAATACTTCTTCCGCACCGGCCTGCAGCGCGTCCAGTTTGCGGGCAGCGTCGTGAAAAGCAGTGATCATGACCACGGGAATATTGCGTGTGACCGGATCCGCCTTCAGGCGGGCGCACACCTCGATCCCGCTCATGTCCGATAGCTCAACGTCCAAAAGAACAAGATCGGGCAGTGTTTCCCGAGCCACCTTTAGCGCTTCGACGCCACCTGATGCCTGAACAGTCTTATAAAAGGCAGAGGCAAGCTTGACCTTAAGGACGATCCGGTTCGTCGCGACATCGTCTACTATGAGGATCTTGCCAGCCACAATCGGATCCGTTCGCTTTACTCACGCCTGCATTCCCGTCATCTTTCGTTCGCAATGGTTAAGAATGTGTTTCCAAGAGAGGTCAGAATGCAAATGAGTGCGTCGAGCGGGCGGGAATATGCCGATACAGTGGCGCTTAAGGCGCTGGGCTGGCTTGTGTCGCATGAAGAGTTGTTGCCCACCTTTCTGGGTGCCAGCGGCACGTCTGCCGAGGAGGTTCGCGGCCGCGTTACAGACCCCGACTTTTTGATCGCTGTACTGGACTTCATTATGATGAATGATGAGTGGGTTATGGCCTTTTGCGACGCCGAAGGGCTGGATTACACAGCCCCCATGGCCGCGCGGCAGGGGTTGCCCGGCGGCACTCAGTCCCATTGGACCTGACGGCTGATCTTGCTTGCAGGCACCGGCTCGGTCAGGGTCCGGGCCAGTCGAATCAACAATGGATAGATCGATGCAGGATATACGCGGCCTGATCTTTGATAAGGATGGCACTTTGTTTGACTTCACCGCCACCTGGGGCGGATGGGCTCACGGGTTGTTAACCGAGCTTTCCGAAGGATCAGCGGCGCATGCGGAAAAACTGGCCCGGTCCATCGGGTTTGATCTTGATGTGCAGCGGTTCGCAGCCGACAGTCCGGTAATTGCGCAAACCGCGCCGGAAATCGCTGACTGCATGATGCCGCACCTGCCGGGTGTTCGTCATACGGATCTGGTGGACCGGATGAATACGCTCGCGGCCTCAACCAGCCTCGCCCCTGCGGTTGCGCTGGTGCCGCTCTTTGAGAAGTTCCGGGCAATGGATCTGGCGTTGGGGCTGGCGACGAATGATGCTGAAGCACCGGCGCGTGCGCATTTGAATCAGGCTGGAATAACCGGCTTTTTCGATTTCATTTCCGGGTTTGACAGCGGCTATGGGCACAAACCTGAACCGGGGCCACTTCTGGCATTTGCCCATCAGGTGGGGATTGCGCCACACCAAATCGCAATGGTCGGAGACAGCTGTCATGATCTGGTTGCGGGCCGTGCGGCAGGCATGCGAACGGTCGCGGTGCTGACCGGTGTGGCGGACGCCGAAGAATTGGCACCCTACGCCGATGTCGTTATGCAAGATATCGGCCATCTGCCCGGCTGGATTACTGCTGGTGCTTGCGTGAAAACTTGAACGTGTTCGCCTGAAAACGACACTTCTGCGTCGCTCTTTGCGGCGAAGCCGAAGTGTCACGCTTCGATGCTGTGATGGAAGCTGTTTGCAATTCGCTGAAGCCTTAGCGGTGGGAACCGGCCTGTCATGGTTGGACCGCGGGTTTCTAGAAAGTGCACCGGCAAACGCGGCAGGGGAGAGCTATCCATGGTCAATGAGACAAGACGCAAGCGCGCAGGCGGCAGGGCGGGCCATGCCGAACGCGCGGGGGTCAAAGCGATCGAGCAGATGCCATGGCGTATTCCTGTCAATCATGACCGACCAACCGAGCCATTGGGCCGCGAAGGGGTGGAGGCGATCCACAAAGGCGCGATGCGCATCTTGTCTGAGATTGGCATACGCTTTTTAAATGACGAAGCGCTTGAGATCTTCAAGCAGGCAGGTTGCAAGGTGGTCGACCAAACCGTTTATATGGACGAAGATTTCGTGATGGAAATGGTGGGCCGTGCGCCTGCCGAATTCACCATAACGCCGCGCAACCCGGACCGCACATTGCCGATGGGCGGCAAACACATTCTTTTCGGCAATGTCTCATCTCCGCCCAACTACTGGGATCTGGAACGGGGCAAGGTTTCGGGCTTTATGGAGGGCTTCAAGGATTTCATGAAGCTGACGCAGTATTTCAACTGCATCCATTTCGCCGGCGGGTATCCGGTCGAACCCATCGACGTGCATGCATCGGTCCGCCATCTTGACTGTCTTTATGAAAAGCTGACGCTAACCGATAAGGTCTGCCATGCCTATGCCTTGGGCAAAGAGCGGGTCGAAGACGGCATGGAGATGGTCCGGATCGCTGGCGGGCTGACGGATGAAGAGTTTCGCGCCAAGCCGCGGATGTATACCAACATCAACTCGGTATCACCTTTGAAACACGATTTTCCGATGATCGATGGTGCGCTTCGCCTTGCCAGAGCCGGGCAGGCGGTAGTGGTGACGCCCTTCACGCTGGCAGGGGCCATGGCACCGGTCACGATGTCGGGTGCAGTCACGCTTTCTATTGCCGAAGGGTTGGCGGCAATCGCGTTGATCCAATATGTGGCACCAGGTGCGCCGGTGATGATCGGGACCTTCACGTCAAACGTCGATATGAAATCCGGGGCGCCTGCGTTCGGGACGCCGGAATATATGCGGGCCACCCAGATGACAGGCCAGATGGCGCGGCACTATAAACTGCCAATGCGGTCATCGGGGGTATGTGCGGCCAATGTGCCTGACGGTCAGGCGATGTGGGAAACATCGAACAGCCTTTGGGCGGCGGTACAGTCCGGCACCAACATGGTTTACCACGCCGCCGGTTGGCTTGAAGGCGGGCTGATCGCCAGCCCCGAGAAGTTCGTCATGGACTGCGAAGTCCTGCAAATGATCCAACGATATATGGAACCGGTAACATGGGCCACCACGCCCGAAGACATCGCTGTCGAGACGATCGCCGAAGTGGGTGCGGAAAGTCACTACTTCGGCTGCCAACACACCCAAGACCGCTACGCCACCGCCTTTTACGCACCCATCGCCTCTGACTGGCGCAACTTTGAGGCATGGGAGCAAGATGGAGCGGTTTGGACGCCAGAGCGTGCCCACCGCATATTCAAGTCGATTATTGCCGAATTTGAGGCGCCCGGCATGGATGACGGAATCCGAGAGGAGCTTCAGGCCTTTGTTGCGCGTCGCAAAGAAGAAGGCGGAGCGCCGACGGATTTCTGAATGTGCAGACATGGCCGCTGATCATGTGACCTTGTAGATATGCGGTACGCGCAAGACATTTCCTTTAGCCCCCCAGATTTGGGAAGAAGGAGATGGTCATGACCAAAGGTCAACGCGCGGTACAGCCCAATCTGCGCATACTTGGACATGCAGATGAGATTGGGCATGTTGCTAAGACCTGAGTGAGCTGCCGCTCGTTTTCTAGACGCCTGCCTGGCTCATTTTCTTTTGTTCTGTTTCATAGTCAACCGGTGACAGCATGCCGTTGTTGGTGTGCTTGCGTGTTGGCGCGACCGCGTCCGCTGCCGATGCGTTACCGGGAATCTCGTCCAAGAAGCCCTTTCCCTGCTGCATCCGCTTCCCGAGGGTTTCGACAAATCCTTCAAATCGCTCGCGCCCTTTGGCTTGAGCAGATGCCTGTTCTTCAGCCGATATGGGCGGCGTGATCGTGAGCCAGAACCGGACGAATAGTGCCAATGTCTCGGTCGTGATCCGCTGGTCTCGTTCAAGGCGCGCAATCTGCCGCGAGAGGCGGTCCAGCCTCTTGCCCAGCGCAGCCTCCTGCATGTCGGCATGATCCGGAGAGAGGAACGACTCGACTGCCGCCTCGACAACCGCGGACCGGGTCAACCGTTTCCGGTCGGGGGCGGCAGCCCTTCCCTGTTTACCTTGGTACGCGCTTTGGCAGGTCACAGTACAACTTGCAGGCGCAAATCGTAATTTCGCTGCGCAGGAGGCTAAGGCATGAGTAGCGGGGCAAACCGGACTTTTGCAGGTGCAGCTATTGCTGACGCAGCATTGGTTCGCAAATGCACCGGTGCACACTTGGCTCTGCAGAATTTGTCACCGAAGCAGACGTTCAAATCGATCAATAGCGCAGGACTCAAAACTGAACTTTCGCCGCACGGTGCATGAATTCACATGTCGGGGGACGAAACCGACATTGAATCAGCTGCTCATCATCGTCTTGATGCTGCCCATGAAGGTCGGATCGTCCTGGTTCTTTCGGGCGTCCAACAAACGCTCCGCATCCGCTCCGGCTCGGAAGCGCAATCGGTCTCCGATTTCATTGGCTGCGTCCCA
>JBARVN010000078.1:0-1984 GCA_049646285.1 Albidovulum sp.
CCTCGCTGCGAGCGCTCGCAGCACGGATAATGCTGCGACTGCTAAGAATTCGTTGTCGCAACGCAGCGCAAAAACCGGCCGTTCATACAATTTGCAGCGAAGGAACGATGGCCAAGGATCAAGTCGCGGGACAAAGCTACAATTTAGAAAAGCCCCTTTGCGATAGACTTATCGTCGATGTGGATCGCCAGAGCTGAGAAAATTCTCTATATAATGTTCCACAAGCTCAGCCGTGCCGAGAACATGAAGCATGCCGGTTTCCCTCTCGACTAGAAATGGTGCGTTTCCTGCAAGCATGTCTAAAGAATTGCCAGTTTCTAGGTATTTGGCACTTTGGTATGCAAAGACCCACCCGTAGGTGCCATCGGCGATCGGCTCTTCAAACAGGATACTATCTGAACCCTCGAGCTCTTTTTGAGTCAATCGCGCCGCTTCGTTCCTAGTGATCATTTAGCTCAATCCATCGATTTTGGCAGATACTGTCAAACCCTTGGGCCAATGTCATGCGGGAGGTTTGGACTCAGACCGGCCCAATGCGCGTGCAGAAACATTTGGCGACGCCCCCATCGCGGAGCCGGCATTGGAAATTGGGCTATAATACTCCGTCAACGCTGCGTTGATGTTTGGGTTGGAGGGTTGGATGGAGGGCAAATCATGCCGAGAGTCCAACTTCCCGCCGTCACCTCGAAACGCAGAGAATGGAACAAGGGTCGTCTTGTCGGGCAAAAGCGCCCACTACTTCCCAAGCAGGTATGGGCCATCCGCGCGCGCCTAGAACTCACGGGCAATTTTCGCGATCTGGCTTTGTTCAATGTCGCAATCGACAGCAAATTGCGCGGTTGCGACTTGGTCTCGCTCAAGACCTCGGATCTGATCAGGGATGACCGAGTGCGAGAAAGAGGGTCAGGTGCGCGTCGCCTTTACCGGCATCGCCATCTACACATGGGACGTTGCGTTTCGTGCCGCCACAGTCGTCGGGTTCTTCGGCGGCGGTGGCATGGGCTGGTATCTCAAACGCAACGTCCAACAACTTGAAAATCTGCGCGTGGGTGCGATCATCTTGTCGATCATCGCTATGGTTCTGATTGCCGAATTCATCTCCGGCTGGCTTCGCGGCGCTGTCAATAGGGCCAAGTAGCTGTGCGCCCCTTAATAGAGTTCAGAAAATCCTTTGCATCGAGTCAATGATGCACGACATTCCTCACCTGACCCAGTGGGTTCAGGCGTGTTGATTGACGGCAGCGCTGCGATTGGCGCTGCCATACCATTTCAAACGCCGGGAATGCCCTGGCATTGCATCGCAAAATTGCGTTTTATCCGGCCCAATCTGCGCCAGATCAAATACGCCTACCACTGTTTGGGTATCTTCGTTCACGGAGGAACGTATGAGCAAACGGATGATTGACCAAATCGGTGGAGAGGATGCGCTTCGAAAGCTTGTCGGAGATTTCTACGACTTCATTGAAACACTGCCCGAGGCCAATAATCTAAAGCGGCTCCACATGCGGGGGCACGGAATTGCCCACGCCCGCGTCGAACTGTTCAACTTTATGAGCGGATTTTTGGCAGGGCGGAGGTATTTCGAAGAAAAACACGGACATACGAATGTACGATTGGTGCATGCCCATGTTCCGATCACCGTACAAGATGCGGAAAGCTGGCTAACCTGTATGGATGCGGCCCTTCTCAAGAACGGCTTGGACGGGCCAGAAATTGACCGACTTCGCGAGACATTGCGGAGGATCTGTATGATCCTTGTGAATGATCTGGGCGAATGGGGAATGCCGCACTTCTCTCAGCGGTCTCAGACCCCAAGCAGCAATATCTGAACATCCGCTACGTTGGTGCCGGTTCCGCCTGTAATCAACAACGCGCCAGCGGCCTTCAGGGCTGCATGGCTGTCATTATTGGCCAACAAAGCGCTGGGGTCGGCGCCCGTGGCACGGATCATCGGCACGGTTTGCGCATCAACTATCCCGCCTGC
>JBARVN010000079.1:0-4814 GCA_049646285.1 Albidovulum sp.
CTGGCGTGCCAAGTTTGGGGTTGCCGAAGATCAACAGCTGGGATGCGCCCAACTCCAACCCCGCGCCCGCCGCACCACCGGCATGATCGACGCGGGCGAATATTGTGGCCCCTGCCCCTGTGACGGCATTTTCAAGTGCGTCCATGGTCTCGGGCACGGCCATCGTGGATTGAACCCTCATGATCTCGGCGCTGGCAGGTAGGGCCAATACCGGAAGGGCAAGCAGGGCAGCGGCGGCGATCGTTGATTTCATAATCTTCTCCTTGGGTAAAACGGGGCCTTGTTGATCGCTCTATGCTCTGGCATGGGGCGGCATTAGCCAATAAAAGATGACGTGATCGGTATAGGACTGCATGACATGCTGAAAACCCGCATCATCCCCTGCCTGGATGTGGCCGATGGCCGCGTTGTCAAGGGTGTGAACTTCGTCGATCTGATCGACGCGGGCGACCCGGTCGAGGCGGCCAAGGCCTATGACGCCGCGGGCGCCGATGAGCTTTGCTTTCTCGACATTCACGCCACCCATGAAAATCGCGGCACGATGTTTGATCTGGTCACGCGGACGGCGGAACAATGCTACATCCCGCTGACGGTGGGCGGCGGTGTGCGCACCCATGAAGATGTCCGCGCCCTGCTTTTGGCCGGTGCCGACAAGGTCAGCTTCAACTCAGCCGCCGTGGCCAACCCCGATGTCGTAGCCGAGGCCGCCAACCGTTTCGGCGGGCAGTGTATCGTCGTCGCCATCGACGCCAAGACGGTCGAACCCGGAAGATGGGAAATCTTCACCCACGGTGGGCGCAAGGCCACCGGCATTGACGCGGTTGAATTCGCCCGCACGGTCGCCGCGAAAGGCGCGGGTGAAATCCTGCTCACCTCAATGGACCGCGACGGCACGCGCGCAGGCTTTAATCTGCCGTTGACCCGCGCCATCGCCGATGCCGTTGATATCCCGGTGATCGCGTCGGGCGGCGTCGGCACGCTCGATCATCTGGTCGAAGGTGTGACGATGGGACATGCCTCTGCTGTGCTCGCCGCCTCGATCTTTCATTTCGGCGATTTCACCATACATGAGGCCAAACAGCATATGGCCGCCGCAGGCATCCCGATGAGGTTGACATGAACACACTTGAAACACTCGCCGCCACGATCGCCACGCGCAAAGGCGCAGATGCCGGTAGCAGCTGGACTGCAAAACTTCTGGCCCAGGGTCCAGAAAAATGCGCCGAGAAGTTCGGGGAAGAAGCCATTGAGGCGATTATTGAAGCGGTGAAGGGCGACAAAGCCAAGCTGACCAGTGAAGCCGCCGATGTGCTTTACCACCTGCTGGTCATGCTGACGGCGTGCGACGTCACGCTGGCGGACGTTCTGGCAGAGCTTGAGCGCCGCGAAGGCGTTTCAGGCCTTGCCGAGAAAGCCGCAAGGGGCTGAGTGCTGTACCTGCCGGATGCGTCTTGGCCTTGGCACCTGTGCCGAAGGTACCCTTCAATCTCTCAGCGCGGTCAAAGACGCGATGAAATTACGCCGGTGGCAAAGCCACCCATGCGCAGTTCACCAAACAGGCGCTGATATTCAATCTTGGGGCAACGGTTTTGAATCACCGCCAGCCCCCGCGCCTCGGCCACCGCCGCTGCCTGCGCATTTTCAACACCGATCTGCATCCAGATTGTCTTTAATTCGGGAAGCTCTGCAATCGCCTCATCGACGATGGCGGGGACCGCCTCTGATCGGCGAAAAATGTCCACCATATCAACCTTCAGATCCTTTGGGATTGAGGCAAGATCTGCGTAGACCATATGCCCAAGGATCTCACGCCCGGCATGGCCGGGGTTCACCGGGATCACGGTAAGCCCCTTCAACGCGAGATAGCGCAAAACGAAATAGGAGGGTCGCGTAGGATTTGGCGACACCCCAACAATTGCGATCACGCGTGTAGAGCGCAAGGTGGCACGAAGGAAAGAATCAGAATATTCGGTCATGTCATGCGCTCTGCCCGAAAAAGGCGCCCGATCCAAGAGGACGGGCGCCAGTTGTGGAACGAGGGACAGTGAATTGAAACGAGGCGGTTCCGAAGCCTCGCTTCCACACTCTGATGTAGGTGCGTAAACGTTGCGTGAAAGACCCTGTCGCGCAGTTGTGATCAGTGGCGCACTGCAGCGGCAGACCAGAAAGCGTCGGCCCGTTCGATATTTCCGGAAACATCGCCAGACCAGATCGTGCGGACTTCGGGGTTGAATGTCAGGTAAAGATGGCCATCGTAGATGGTAAAGGCAGCCGGGTCCGTCGGCGACAGCGCCCCCTTTGCCATGGCATAGGCACAATAGCCGCCATATCGTGGCACATAGGCCATGGGGTTCATTTCAAACATCTCCAACGCTTCGGCGGTAGAAAAATACCACATCGCACCGTGCCATTTGATCGCATGCCCCGGCTGACCGGGGATTGGGCGGCCTTGGGTGAAATAGGCCACAACGTCATAGCCGTCGATGGCCACACCTCCGGGCGCATAGATCTCGGACTCCGCCGCAACGGCTGGGCGCAAGATCGTGCCCGCGACTGGAATGGCCAGGGCAAGGAGAAGAAGAGCAGCTCTGCGGGTCAATGACATGGTATCTCCGGTATCACGCAGCACGTGTATCCGCCGGACCATGCCATCTGTTTGATTTCTGCGAAAGATACCTCCCGCAAGCGTGATCGGATTGGTGAAATCAGTGATCGCGGGTCAAAAGCCGCGTGCCACGGCGGCATAAAGCGCAACCGCGGCCGCGTTGGACACGTTGAGGGAGCCGAAGTCGCGGGCAAACGGGATTTTTGCCAGCAAATCGCAGGTCTCGCGGGTTTTGTCGCGCAGCCCGGGGCCTTCTGCGCCCAGAACCAGCCCCACAGGCCGGGTGCTGGTCGTAGAAAGCGTATCCCCAAGCGAAACCTCTGCTTCACCGTCTAAACCAATCAGAACATAGCCCATGGCTTTGAGCTGCTCCATTGTGTCGGCCAGATTTGTAACCCTCAGATAGGGTTGACGTTCCAACGCGCCACTTGCCGTCTTGGCCAGCGCCCCGGTTTCGGGGGCGGCGTGCCGGGCCGGAGCGATAACGGCGCGCGCGCCGAACACTTCGGCAGACCGCAAGATCGCGCCGACATTGTGCGGATCCGTCACCCGGTCCAACAGCACCACCAACGGAAGCGCGTCACCCGCACCGCAAATGTCGTCGAGGCTGCCCCAATTCAACGGGCGCACTTCCAACGCCGCCCCTTGGTGCACCGAATCCGGGCTGAGCGGCACGATGCTGTCAAATTTGCGCGGGTCAACGATCTCGGGCGTCAGCCCGCTGGCCTGCACATCCGTGCCAAGCCGGTCTGCCGCATTCTTGGTCAACACCAGCCGCAGCTTTTCACGCGCGGGATTGACCAGCGCATCGCGCACGGCATGAATGCCGAACATCCACACCGTCTGCGACGCCGACGCACGTCGGGCCCGTTCCTTGTCGATCACCCATGCCGGTTTTTTCATCGTCTCGCGCCCCTTTATCGACAGCGGCCCAGAATGCGACGTCGGGCGCGGCGAGGCAAGCCCGGGGCAGCGGATTTTCTTCCTTGACGCTCCCCCGCCCCTTGGGTATTCCGCGCTGGCGTCGGGCGACGTGCTGCAAGGTGCGGCAGCGGACTGTAACTCCGCCGAGGAGACTCACGCCTGGTTCGATTCCAGGGTCGCCCACCATTCCATCAGTTCATTGAAATCCCTTGTTTTACTGGGTATAACCCCGCTAGGGGTCCGCTTTCTGGACACAAATTTTGGGTTTCTGGACACATGCGGACGCAAAGCGATGGAAAAGACGTCCGATACCTTAAGAACAACGGCGGTCGCTGGTTCTATCGTCGGCGGGTTCCAAAACGACACTAAAAGACTTTGGGTCTGAAGACTTGGAACCAGGCTTGCGGAGACGTTTTTTACCAAAAGGTGGAGACCCTGGTCACAGGATGGGCCGAGGAACATGGCGCCCTGATTGAGGCACTGGATAACCCAGAAACGGCACAAAGGGTATGGTCGTAACTTCAGCACATGCTGTAACGGTTATGCCGCAGCCGAATCGGCGGCCCAGAGGACCGACGTCACGACAGCCCTGCTGGCACAAAGCGACGCGCCCCTTTCCTGACTTCAAGCCGGACTTTTCAGATAAACGGGGTCGGTCGAAGCGCGTGGGTCAGCGTGGCCCCTGCTTCGTAGTAGACGCTGCGCGGTAGGGTAAACCGTTCCTTGTAGCTTTCCACCACAGCCAGCGGCAACGCTTCGGTCCGACCCTCCAACAATGCGGCGGCAGCGGCGGTGCCGAAAACTGTACCGGGCGAGATGCCGCGCCCGGAATAGCCAAAGATCGCCAGCGCGGAGGGGCCAAAAGAAACCACTTTTGGGATGTGATCGCTGGTCATGGCGATCTTGCCGCGCCATGCGTGCACCAAGGGGATGTCGGCAAGCTCTGGATAGACCTTGCGCAGTTTGCGTCTTGCCCATGCGTGATGAACGCCGCCGCCCGGACCGGCGGCATTGCCCATCCCACCAACGATCATGCGCCCGGAAGCGTCGATCCGAAAGGATGACATCACAAGCGCCGTGTCCCAGCACCCCTCGCCGCCCGCAAGGATCCGCGCGCGCAGCGTCTCGGGCAGCGGCGCCGTGGCGAATTGGCTGTAACTGACCGGAACAAATTGCGGCCGGAACGGCGCGGGCAGGCCTTCATGATAGGCATTCGTGGCCAGCAACACCGCACCCGCGCGCAAGCTGTAGCCATTGCAGGCGATGGTCCATCCCTCGTCCGACT
>JBARVN010000080.1:0-2594 GCA_049646285.1 Albidovulum sp.
CATCAGTCTTCACACTTTACTTCGGCTTCATCCAGTTCAGGGTGATCAAACACTCCATCGCTCTGGTGAAGGGCGACTATTCGGATCCGGATGATGCAGGCGAGGTCAGCCACTTTCAGGCCCTTGCAACCGCCCTGTCGGGCACAGTTGGTCTGGGCAATATTGCCGGGGTGGCGGTTGCTGTCAGCATTGGCGGGCCGGGGGCCACGTTTTGGATGATCCTGGCGGGTCTTTTGGGCATGGCGTCAAAGTTCACCGAATGTACGCTGGGCGTGAAATACCGGAACGAATATGCCGACGGCACTGTTTCAGGCGGCCCGATGTACTACCTGACCAAGGGTTTTGCTGAACGCAACCTGCCGGGTGGGCGTTTTCTGGCCATCATGTTCTCAATCTTCTGTATTCTTGGCGCCTTTGGTGGCGGCAATATGTTCCAGGCCAATCAGGCGCATCAGCAGCTTGCCGGCGTGTTTGGCGATTATCCGGGCTGGATCACCGGGGTGATCTTTGCGGTTATCGTCTTTGCAGTAATTATCGGCGGCTTGAAATCCATCGCCAGCGTTACTGAAAAAGTCGTGCCATTCATGGGCATCCTTTATGTTGGCACCGCGCTGATCATCTTGCTGATGAACTATGACAAAATTGGCTGGGCCTTTGGTCAGATCTTTGCCGGTGCCTTTTCAAGCCTTGGTGTCGCAGGTGGCATGGTTGGCGCACTGATCCAGGGTTTCAAGCGGGCGGCTTTCTCGAACGAGGCAGGCGTTGGGTCGGCAGCGATTGCCCACTCGGCCGTACGCACGAAAGAGCCGATCACCGAAGGCTTCGTTTCCTTACTGGAGCCGTTTATCGACACAGTCGTTATCTGTACGATGACCGCCCTTGTCATCATCATCACCCAGCAGCTGGTCACAGACCCGGCAACCGGACTTTATGTGATGGATGAGGCGACGGGCCGTATTGCAACGGTTGGTGGCACTTCGGGCGTCGGGCTGACTTCGGCCGCGTTTGGGTCCGCCTTGGCGTTCTTCCCCTATGTTCTCGTCGTGGCGGTTGTGCTGTTCGCCTTCTCGACGATGATCAGCTGGTCGTATTACGGCTTGAAAGCCTGGACCTATCTCTTTGGTGAGGGCAAGACGCAGGAACTGAGCTTCAAGCTTCTCTTCTGCTTCTTCGTTATCGTGGGTGCGGCCGCAAGCCTTGGTGCTGTGATCGACTTCTCCGATGCGGCAATCTTCGCCATGGCGGTGGTCAACATCATCGGGCTTTACTTCCTGATGCCGATCGTCAAGCGCGAGCTGGATAGTTACCTGTCACGCCTGAGCACGGGCGAGATCAAGAAGTTCAAGTAACCAAGATCAGATAGGTCTTTTTTAGACGCCGGGCGACAGTTGCCCGGCGTCTTTTCGTGCGGCAGGAAGATCTTTGCCGGATTTTGCGGGGTCTCTGGTCTTTTGACGGGTTTTGCGTCACTCTGGCGCAGAATTCACGCTGATGATGAAAGACCGGAATGAACACGCATAAGGCGAGCAATGCTAAAGAATTGCAAGAAAAGCTGGCTATTGCCAAGGGCCGGGACACGATCGTTGTGGAAGGCTTTTTCGGTGCGGTTGCGCTGGCTGATGTCCGGGTGCCCGGTGGTGTGACAATTGCAGCAGCGTCGCAGGGTGCGCATTTTGAACGGATTGAAATCCAAAACTGCGCCAATCTGACCCTTTCGGGCCTGTCGTGCTGGCCCCTCAGCCCGGTGCCCAAAACGAAAGCCAAGAAATATCTTATCAGTGCCGATGAGAGCTCGTCTCAGATTGAGGTGACCGGATCTCTCTTTCGGGGTCGAAAAGACAGTGACAACCATGTGAGCTGGAACAAAGCAGATTGGAATGCCGCCAAGATAGGTGCTGTGTTTTTGCGTGGCCCACGCGGCGTGATCCGCAACAACTCAGCCATTGGCGTGAATTTTGGCTATAATGTCACGGGCCCCAGCTCTGAAATCTTTGAAAACTCAATTTTCGGATTTTCCGGCGATGCGCTGCGTGTCAGCGCTGATAATTGCGTGGTGATGGGCAACCGCGTGACGGATGCGGTTCAGATCGACCAGAACCACGCAGATGCATTTCAGGCTTTCAAAACATCGGGGTTGTTGAACGGGCTGGTCGTCAAGGACAATGTGATTTTGGAATGGACGGTGCGGGCTGACAATCCGTTGCGGGCTAAACTGCAGGGCATCAGTCTGCACAACGGCCCCTATGCACACGTGGTTATCCGCGACAATTCCGTGTCCTGCACCAGTCCGAATGGCATTCGGGTCAATGGGTCAACAGACGTTGAGGTTACGGGAAACAGAGTACGCCACGCCGATGGCCTACGCGGAACCCGGATACCGGGGATCCGGCTCACCAACTGTTCAGGGAATATATTGGTACAAAGCAATGAGGCAGAAAAGTTTGGTATTCCCACGGGAATTCAAAGCCGAAACATTCTGCCGGACTATTCTGTCAAATATTGACCTGGTCGGATGTCTGAGGGGGTCGCATACCCATAGGACGGTATTCATTTTTCAGAATGAACAGAGGTCTGGAGCGGGCGGCGGGAATCGA
>JBARVN010000081.1:0-30124 GCA_049646285.1 Albidovulum sp.
GGTGGCGGACAGACAGGGATTCGAACCCTGGAGACGGTTCCCCGCCTACACACTTTCCAGGCGTGCGCCTTCGACCACTCGGCCACCTGTCCGTTCGCGCTCTTTAGCGTTTAGTTGCAGCCCTCTGCAAGGGGGCGCATGCAAAAAGGGAAAATGTAGTCATGCGCCAAGAAGCAGGTGCACACGGCGGTTCTGCCGGCCCTTTTTCTCGATCTTGCCAATACGGACCGGCCCAATCTCGCCTGTGCGTGCCACATGGGTGCCTCCGCAAGGTTGCAGATCAATCTCGGCTGAGCCGCTGCCAATTCGGATCAACCTTACGCGGCCTTGCCCGACGGGGGGCGCGACGGACATGGTTTTCACCAGCCCCGGATTGGCGGCCAGCTCCGCATCGGTTATCCAGTCATCATTGACCGGCAAGTCGCGGGAAATCAGGTTGTTGAGCTGTGCTTCAAGCATTTCAACATTGGCCGGAGCATGCGGCATGTCAAAATCCAGACGGCCCTTTTCGACACTTACCTGCCCACCCGTTACCGGCAGGGGAATGACCACCGACAAGATGTGCAACGCGGTGTGGACACGCATATGGGCATAGCGGCGATCCCAGTCGATCCTTTGGCGTATCTCGGCACCGATGGGCGGCAGTGGAGCAGGCTCGGCCGGGACCAAAATCACCGCCTCCCCATCGCCCTTCAGCGCCAGTGCTATGGATATGTGTCCGCCCGCCCACTCGATTGTGCCGCTGTCGCCGGGTTGGCCGCCGCCTTGCGGATAAAATACGCTTTGATCCGGGATAATGCCGCCTTCCTCCGTCAGGCCAAGAACACGGGCGCGTGCTTCGCGCCGATAGGCATCTTGACGGAAAAGCAGCGTTTCAGACATGATCAATCAGCCTCATCGCTTTCAGGATCATTGCGGATATACTTTGGATCTGGCGGCATCTCGGCTTTTTGATTGTGCGGCTTTGGATCGGGAGGGGGGGCTGCGTTCTTATACCCGACAAGCGCTTCGGGGTTGCGAATCCAAATATCCCGCTGCGCAAAGGGAACGGCAATCCCAGCCGCGTCAAGACGCGCCACAACCTCATGCAACACTTCGGTTTGCACCGCGAGCTTGAAGTTCACGTCCGACAAAATCATTCGGATTTCAAAATTCAGACTGTCAGCGCCAAGGCCGGTAAAGACCACGGCCGGGGCCGGATCGACCATCACCAAGGGCTGTGCTTCCGCAATCTCTTGCAAGATCGCGGCAACCTGGCGTGTATCCGATCCGTAGGCGACCCCGACGGGCAAAATCAAACGCCCGGTCAGATTGCCGCGTGTCAGGTTTGTCACCACGCCTGAGATAAGATCGGCGTTGGGCACAATCACATCGGTTCTGTCAAACGTCTCGATCCAGGTTGAGCGGACGGATATTCCCTTGACCGTGCCGAACTGCCCGTTCACCTCGATCATGTCGCCTTCCGAGATTGGTCGCTCGATCAGCAAAATGATACCAGAGACAAAATTCTGCACGATGTTTTGCAGACCAAAACCGATACCGACTGACAAGGCGCCGGCCACAATGGCAAGCGATGACATATCAATCCCGGCACCGGATATCGCCACAAGGAAGGCCAATAAGATCCCGACATAGCCGGTCCCCGAGACAATGGCGTTTTGGGACCCTTTGTTCAGCGTGGTGCGCGGCAGCACTGCGGATTTCAGCGCGCTTTGCACGAGACGCGTCAGCATGTAGCCCACGACAAATATCACCGCGAAGGCCAAAAGGACCGTGGGTGACAGGCGGGTCTGCCCCAAAGACACACCTTCGGACATGCGCGTCCATATTTCAGACAGGTCCGCGACGCGTGCGCCCCAGATCAGCGCAAACAAGGGCGCGGCAAGTGCTGTCAGCAAAAATCCGATCAGCACTGGCAAAAGAGCTTCGCGCCCCTCCTCGCCCCTTTGTGCGATCAAAAGATAGATGTCGGTGCCAAAGCGTTGAACCAGCATAATCAGGCCGAACAGGCCAAGCGACATAACTGTCGGCCAAATCAAAGCATTGGCAGCCGCCACGTAGCCGATCACCGCCAGCAACGGTGCCAGAAAGGAAACGCAAAGCACCGCGTTCGCAATCAACCGTTGGACGCGGTAGCGAAATTCAACAGATGCAGCGACAGTGCCGCCGTCCTTTGGGCGCAAAAGCAGGCCAAGACGGAACAGAAAGACCGCGACAATGAGAACCAGTGGAGCGGCCCATACCGCTTGCGCCGCCATCGACAAGGGCGGACGAACCTCTGTCACAAAGGCGCGGCGAAACGCCTCAAGTGACAGCATCAGAGCAATCATGCTGAACCAGAACCGGGCCTCGGCAGGCCTGTCGGTCAGGCGTGGTCCATCGGCATTTCGGCGAAACAGCCAGCTTCCGATCCATCGGCTGGTAAAGAAGAAAAACGCCGCGTAGGGCAGCACGGCGATCAATGCCGTCGTGCGCTGACCTGTCATTCCGGTTGCATTGATGGCTGCAACCAGCAACACCATGCCGCCCACGGGAACCACGACCTGCCCCAGCGACAAAATGCCAGCCGCCACGTTGCGCCCGCGAATAGACGCCCCTGACTGCAGGCGGGTTGTCAGGCGCTCCATAAAGCCGGGGCCACGCCACATCAAAACGACGGCAATCACCAAAAGAAGAGCAATGAACGGCAGATTGTTCTTTAACTCGCTCCGCCGCTCTGACGATTGCCATGCCTCCGCGGCCTCGGCCCACAGGGTTTTTGAACCTTTTTCCAGCACGGCCCACCCTGCGGGCCAGTTGCCCGGATTGGCCGGTGTAGGTGACAGGCGCAAGAGTTCAGACGCCTGTTTCGCCCGGACCGTCGCATCAATTTGGCGGATCAGCCCGTCTGCACGGCTATGTGCTTCAACAGCGGCAATTGCCGGGGCCTGCAGCTCCGCCAGGTTTTCGTTCAAGGCCTTGCGCCGCTTGGCAATTTCGGGCGTATCGCTCTGGTTCTCGTCTGGCACGGGACCCAAAGATGCAATTTGCCCCTTCAGCGTTTCGATCCGTGCGGCATTGGCGCTTTGAGCGGTTAGAAGTCGCGCCCGCCAATCCGCAATCTTGGTGCGGAACGCATCCAGATCATCTCTGGGCGTAAGCTTGCTTGCCAATGCAGCTTCGGCAGCCTTGGCGGTTTTTTCCCATGTGACGAAGTCATTCGCACTTAGGTCTTGAGCAAGAATGGCGGTCGGCGCCAGCAATATCACGGCCGGCGCACCCCACCCAAACAGGCAAAGGGCAAGAAGGAGGAGCGGGCGCACGAGGCGCATCAATCTTCAAACACACTGGGAAGCGCGCGGGGGGCTTGATCAAGCCACTTCGGCACCGGAAGGCCTTTGGCGCGCAAGAACTCAGGATTGAACAGCTTTGACTGATAGCGGTTTCCGTAGTCGCAGAGCACGGTCACGATTGTATGACCCGGCCCCATTTCTTGCGCCATGCGGATCGCCCCGGCAACGTTAATACCCGACGATCCGCCAAGGCACAGCCCCTCATCGCTTAACAGGTCGAACACCACCGGCAGGGCTTCGGCGTCCGGGATACGGTAGCACATATCGGGCGTGAACCCTTCCAGATTTGCGGTAATCCGCCCCTGCCCGATCCCCTCAGTGATCGATGATCCTTCAGAGCTCATCTCGCCTTTGGTGTACCAGTTAAAAAGGGCAGCGCCCTCAGGGTCTGCCAGGCCGATCTTCACGCCGTGGGGACGAAGGGCTTCTGCAACACCGGTCAGCGTGCCGCCGGACCCGACCGCGCAAACAAACCCGTCAATCTTGCCATTCGTCTGTTCCCAAATCTCTGGCCCCGTGGTTTCGACATGGGCCTGTCGATTGGCGACATTGTCGAACTGATTGGCCCAGATTGCACCATTTTGTTCGGTTTGTGCAAGTTTAGCCGCCAAACGACCAGAATACCTGATATAATTGTTCATGTTCTTATAGGGAGCAGCGGGCACCTGAATCAACTCAGCGCCAGCAAGACGGATCATATCCTTCTTTTCCTGGCTCTGGGTCTCGGGGATAACAATCACAGTTCGGTATCCCATCGACGCGCCAACGAGCGCCAGACCAATACCGGTATTTCCAGCCGTACCTTCTACAATCGTGCCACCGGGCCTTAGCAAACCCTTGGCAACAGCATCGCGGATAATATAAAGCGCGGCCCGATCCTTCACAGATTGCCCCGGGTTCAGAAACTCGGCCTTTCCCAAGATTTCGCACCCGGTCTCTTCACTGGCTCTCGTCAGCCGGATCAATGGGGTTTTGCCCACCGCATTCGCCAAGTCTTTGTAGATTTGCATTGGGTGCGTCTCCTATCAGTTGCCTATTCCTAGGACGCGCGGGGGCGGACCTCAAGCCCCTGACGCACGAAGCCGTGCGCGATGACGACCCAGCCAATTGCCCAGAATGATCAAAGGCGCGGTATTGGCCTCGCCGCTATCAATCAGCTCCATAAACCGCTCAAAGGAAACTACATGGGCGCGGATATCTTCGTCTTCGCCACTCAAGCCGCCCAAACCTGCTGCACTGTCCGGCAGATCAGCAATACCGACATAGGTATAGAGATACTCGGCCTTGGCACCGGGGGATGGGTAGTAATGCGATGCCGGGATCAGATCGCGCAGCTCAAGCCCTGCTTCTTCGCGCGCTTCGCGGATCGCGGCCGCCTCTGGGGTCTCGCCCCCATCAATGCGTCCGGCTATCGCCTCCAAAAGCCATGGCTGGCTGTCCCCGCGCGCATAGGGGCCCATACGAAACTGCTCAATCAGCAATACGCGGTCGCGCACCGGATCATAGGGCAGCACCACTGCGGCGTCGCCCGAAATGAAGACCGCACGATTGACTTCAGGGCTCATGGCCCCGTCAAAGCGGCGAAAGCGTAAATCATATTCTTCTACGGCGAAGTAGTTCGCGTAGACATCTTCCATATGACGCTCGGCCACATCTGCGGGTTTCGCGTGGCGACGCAGACCTCCGGGAATGCGCGTTCCGGTTTTGGCGCGCAGGCGTGCGCCGCCTCGGGTCATCATCATCGGGTATCGCTGCACAATTTTGGCGGGATCAATGCGGCCCACTCGGCGCATCACATCCGATGCAGTCGCCACGGCCACGTCGCCCCAGCGTGCAATCCAATCCTCTAGCACCCACGGTGACGCAGGATGAACCTGACCCGGATTGGGATAGTAGACCCTTGCACGCATAGGGCCGTCACTGGTTGCAACCGTGACGTCACGGGTATGATAGGCAAATCCACCTTCGTAGAAATCCAGTCGCGCGATGTCATCGGCAGACATATCGACAACGCAGACGCCAATCGCCCTTCCACCGGCTTCGGTGATTACCGGAAACGGGCCTTCCTTGGCCCAAAACACCGAATGACCGTCCAGACGGGCATCAAGTGTTTGTACGTCACGCCCCAACACCGCCCGCAAAAGCGGCGGATGGCACATGGACCCGTAAAAGAAAAAATTGGTCAAAAATTCACTTCCAGCGACGCGCTGCCCATTCCGACAACAGGCCGCCGAGTGCGCCGCCAACAATCAGTACGGCAAGCACATCCCATGCCAACAGGGTTCGGAAATAGTCGACCCCCAGATCAAAGATGCCAACCACCGCCTCCATCGGTCCCTTATATGCGGGGCGGAAGGCCAGATGCAGCATCTCGTAGGTCGAGAAGATCAAAAGTGCTAGGCCGACGGTGCAGGCCGATGTCTTGATGCCGGAATTCACGGCCATCCAGTTGCCCTGCCCGGCTTCAGGCCCCATCACACGCCAGCCTGCGACCAGACCGATCAGCGCTGAGACGAATGAGAAATACCCGAACTGAGTGCCTTCCGGCATATGTGGTTTGAACACTTCGGCGGCGAAAAACGCCAGCAATGCAAAAGCGAATGCTGCAAATAACTTGGACGCTGTGGGCATATTAATCTACTGGCCTTGTAACGGTAATCTGCGTTACGTCGCAGTTTCCGCCGCGAAACGCTCCCGCGCAAGAGGCCAGATAAAAATTCCACATTCGTCTGAAGCGCGCATCAAAGCCCATAGGGGCGATTTCATCCCAGCGCGCGTTAAAAGTTTCATGCCAACGGCGCAATGTTTGACTGTAGCTTTGGCCAAATTCGAATGACCCCGAGATCGCCAGTCCAGCACGCCGTATCTCATCTTGCAGCACAGACCTCGACGGCAACATGCCGCCCGGAAATATGTATTTTTGAATGAAATCAACGCCTTTTCGGTAAATTTCAAACCTTTTTTCTTGCAATGTGATGATCTGCAACGTCGCACTGCGCCCCGGCTTCAGACGCTCGCGCAATGTGCCGAAATAGACGGGCCAGTATTTCTCACCCACCGCCTCAAACATCTCAATTGACGCGATCCCGTCATAGACGCCACGCTCGTCCCTGTAATCGCAAAGTCGCAGGTCAACCCTGTCTTCTAGCCCGGCGCGGGCAATTCGGGCGCGCGCATAGTCAAGTTGAGCCTGTGAAATCGTCAGCCCGGTGACTCGCAACCCCCGCTCTTTGGCAGCGTATTCGGCAAATCCGCCCCAACCGCAGCCGATTTCCAGCACATGATCACCGGGGCTGACGCCAAGCCGATCCACCAATGACGAGTATTTGGCTTTTTGCGCGGCTTCCAGGCTTTCATGACCATGGTCAAAGAGCGCCGATGAGTAGGTCATCGTGCCATCCAGCCACTTGGCATAGAACGCATTCCCCAGGTCATAGTGATAGGCGATGTTGCGCTTTGCCTGACGGCGGGAATTGGCGCGCATCACGTGGCGCAGGCGTTCATAGGCCCGTACCAGCTTCATGCCGGGAAAACCGTCATAGATGGCATCGTTGCCTGCATGAATAAAATCCATGAAAGCCATCAGATCGGGCGTGGACCATCCCCCGTCCAGATACGCCTCGCAAAAGCCAAGATCCCCTTCGCGGATCAGGCGCGCAAAAATGTCCGGGTCATGCACATGAATTTCGGCTTCCGGCCCGGGCTGCGATGCCTCGGCCCGAAATCTTCGACCATCTGGCAAAACAAAGTCCAGACGACCGCGTTCCAGCTGACAGGCGATCCGAAAGACCTGCGAAAACCACCTTGGAAGGCCCTGTTGGCCATCCGTATTGTGAAAAACATTGACCATGCATTCACCCCCCAAACACACCCGATGATAGCGGCACAGACCCAAACCGGGCAAGACAGCTATTTTGCTTGCGCAGAAAAGTGCTCTAATGCGGCAAGCGCACGGGTGCGCCCGGCCTTGTGTTCGACGATTGGCGCCGGGTAGGACTGTGTGGGGCTCAGCCCCCACCCCTCAGGAACGGCGCGGTACCAATCGAGCGCCGTGCCAGTGGGCTGCGCTTGCCCTTCAGCCAACCATCGCCGTTGCCATAATCCGTCCGGATCAAAGCGCTCCGCCTGACGGGCGGGGCTGAATATCCGGAAATAGGGGGCCGCATCTGGCCCCGATCCGGCCACCCATTGCCAGCCCATAGCGTTTGAGGCGGGATCCCAATCGGTCAGGCAATCGGCAAACCATCTCAGACCTACTCGCCAATCCGTTAACAGGTGTTTGGTGAGATAAGACGCCGCAATCATCCGCGCGCGGTTGTGCATCCGGCCCGTCACATACATCTCACGCATGGCCGCATCGACGAAGGGTTCACCGGTCTGACCCCGCCGCCAAAGCTCGGCGTCCTCATTGTCGCCGCGCCAGGGAAATGCATCCCACCCTTTGCGCCAGCTGCTGCGATCCAGATCGGGTGTGTGAAACATCAGATGGGCCGCGAAATCACGCCATGCCAGTTCAGACAGAAACTTCTCCGCCCCGGGCTGCCCCTCCATCATCCGCGCATAGGCCGCGTGCCAGATCATGCGCGGCGAAATCTCGCCCCATGCCAGATTTTCCGACAGCTCGGATGTGACCTGCGAGGCAGGCACGTCCCGTCCTTGCGCATAACCGGGCAACCTGTCGGCCAGAAATTGTTCCAACCGGGCCTGCGCCACAGACTCACCGATGCCTGCATAGCGGCGCACCACCTTGCCCCCGCGCCGCATTGCGCGCCCCATCTGCCACGCATCCAGCAGATCACTTTCGGGCCAGACATTTGGCTGCGTAAAATGGCCGGACGGCAACGGCGAGGGTGGTGCGACTTCCCGCCCGCGGATCGACCGCCAGAAGGGCGTAAAGACCGCGTAAGGGTGCCCTGCCCCGGTCGCAACCTCCCAAGGCTCAAATAATAGCGCGCCGGAAAAGCTGCGCGCATCGATCCCCTCAGCCTGCAGCATTGCTTTAACCGCGCGGTCGCGTATCACGGCATCGCGGTCATAGGCGCGCTGCCAATAGACTGAGGTTGCACCAGTTTCCGCGATCAGGCGTTGAAGCACATCGCACACAGGCCCGCGCCGCAAAAGCAACCGCGACCCCATTGCTTTGAGCGCATGCGCAAACACCGCAATCCCCTGCTCAAAGCGCCATTTCGCAGCAGCGCCCAGCGCCTCTGCCCATTCATCAAGAATAAAGACCGGCAAGACCGGGCGACCGGTGGCCACCGCAGCGGACAAAGCTGCATGGTCGGACAAGCGCAGATCCCGCCGAAACCACACAATAACGGCGCCCGTTTCTTGCCCGGTCATCCGGCGCGTTTTCCCCCATGGAGAGGCGGCGCATCATGCCCGGATGAGGATGTCACAACACCACGTCCAGTGCCCGGATCAGCCGTGCCACGTCCTCAGCACTTGTGTAATGCACCATCGACAGGCGCAGCACGCCCTGCTCCAGATCGACGCCCATCGCGGTCAATGGTCGAACCGCATAAAAGTCCCCCGCCCAGCAATTGATCCCATGGTCTGCCAGCGCCTCTGATACCGGCTCAGCGGCACGGTCCAACGCAACCGCAACCGTGGGGGCACGGTGTGCCGCGTCGCGCGTCCCGATAAGACGCAGGTCATTGCGGGCGGCCAGATAATCGAGCAGCGGCTGGCATACCGCAACTTCATGGGCGCGCATCAGATCATGCACCGCCTGACCACGCTTGGCCGCATCGGGTTCAGGCGCAAAGTGATGGGCGTGAAGCGCATCGAAATAATCCGCAATCCCGGCCGAGGCAGCAATCTGCGCATGATCCGGGCCTGCCGGGGTGAAGCGCTTGTAAAGACTTTCAGCGTTGAAATAGTGCCCCTGATTGGGCAGGCGCATGCCAAGTTCTTCGCGGATCACCATGATGCCCTGATGGGGCCCGTACACTTTATAGGCCGAGAAAAGGTAGATATCTGCGCCAAGACCGGCGACATCGGGCAGCCCGTGCGGCGCATAGCTGACCCCGTCCACGCAAGTGACGGCACCCGCCGCATGCGCAATCTGCACAATTTCGGCCACCGGATTGATTTCCGCCACCACGTTCGAGCAATGGGGAAAGCAGACAAGACGAACCTTGCCATCTGCGAGCAGAAGGGTAAGCCCGGCCGGATCAAGATGACCGGTATCCGGGTCGACCTGCCATTCGCGCACCTCAATTCCGGCGTCGGCCAGACGACGCCAGGGGCCAGAATTCGCCTCGTGATCTTGGTTGGTGACCACAATTGCATCGCCCAGCTGCAAATGCTGGCGAAAGGCCTGGGCCAGAACATAGGTGTTTTGCGTGGTCGATGGGCCAAAGCTGAGCTCATGCTTCTCCACACCCATCAACGCTGCAAGGCGCATTCTGGCTTCGTCCATCTCTGCGCCGCCAAGCGATGAGGCACTATAGGGCCCGTAGGGTTGCACCTTGCGTTCCCGATAAAACCGCGTCAGCCGGTCAATGACTTGGGCACACGCATAAGATCCGCCCGCGTTTTCAAAAAATGCCTTGTCGCGCAGCTCTGGCTGAGAAAAGGCCGGGAACTGTGCGCGGACAAACTCAAGGTCTAGATCAACATTGGTCACTGGGGATGTTCTTTCATATGCCTGCCATCTGGCGAATGTGTCTGAAGTTGGCGCAAAGCACCATTGATCAGACCTTCGCGCAATTCCCACAAGAATGACAACCAGAATTCTGAGATCCGCGGCAGGCGTCTACGATGAAAGGTGTTGCGCCCATGACGCCACCCCTCTTCAGACGCAAACTTCGTCTAACCGTTGACAAGACAAACTTGGTGCCGCACGAAGTTTCTTATTGGCGGAAGAATGGCAGGCAGATTTCAAGCATGAGCGTTCCCGAGCAGCAATCATCCGCCCCCATGGTTCCGCGCCCAGCCTATGTGCCATTCTTGCGGATCGCATCAGGCCTGATCTTGTTTGCTTTTGCCCTGACGCATTTTATCAATCACGCGTTCGGTCTTGTTTCTCTGGACCTGATGCAATCGGGTCAGGACATACGGACCTTTTTCACAAGAAGCGTGGTGGGCACGACAGTTCTGGTCAGCGCCGCCACAGTGCACTTCGTTTTGGGGATCTCAAAATTCCTGAACGTCCGCACCTGGCGGTTGGGGTTTCGCAACGGCATCCAGCTTTGCTTTGGGTTGCTCATTCCGATATTTTTGATCCGCCACGTGATCGGCACCCGCGGTGTGAACGAGATGTTCGGCATCGACGACAGCTATACCTATGCCCTTTGGGCAATGTGGCCGGGTGAAGATCTGCGGCAGGCGATTTTGATGATGCTCGTCTGGGTGCATAGCTGCATCGGATTGCATCACTGGTTGAACAGTCGGCTCTGGTATCGCCAAACGCAATGGATCTGGTACGGTCTGGCGGTTGTCATCCCGGCCCTGAGTTATGCAGGCTTTGCCACGACGGCGCGAATTGAAGATGTGCGGGTGTTCTTCGACACCCCATTTACGTCCGAACAATACGCACGGGTTCTTGAAGTATTTTCGACCTATTCCCTCGCCTATCTGGTCATTTTGGCAGGGGCTGTCGGGGTCTGGCTGATCCTTCTATTTGCCGATCGATTTGCGCGCAAGATCTCGGTCACTTACGCCGATGGTCCGGTTATTCGTTCCCCCAAAGGGCTGTCGGTTCTGGCCATCAGCCGCATAAACCGTATTCCACATGCGTCGGTGTGTGGCGGCCGCGCGCGATGCTCAACCTGCCGTATTCGTGTGATTGACGGGCTCGATCACCTTCCGCCCGTCTCGGCGACCGAGCTCAAGGTCCTTAAACGGATTGGCGCACCGCCGAATGTGCGGCTGGCCTGTCAGCTGCAACCAACGGCAGATTTGACAATCTCGACGCTTCTGCCTGCGAATGCAGATGCCGCACAAGGCGCGCAGGCTGATCGGTATCACTGGGGAATTGAACAAGATGTGACGATCATGTTCTGCGACCTTCGGGGGTTTACGCAGATGTCCGAAGGCCGCTTGTCCTTTGATGTTGTGTTCTTGCTCAATCAGTTTTTGGGACGCATGGCCGAAGCGATCGAGGATTCCGGCGGATATGTCGACAAGTTCATGGGGGATGGGATCATGGCGATCTTTGGCATGGATGCACCGGTCGAAAAAGGTGCAGTGCAGGCTTTGGCCGCAGCGCGGGCGATGGGGGGTGTGCTTGCGTCCCTGAACCAAAGCCTGAATGAAGACCTGCCCAACCCGCTTCTTGCAGGGATCGGCATCCATACCGGCCCTGCCATTTTGGGACGTATCGGCGCAGGCCACCGGACCGAAGCCGCCGCCCGCGTGACGGCGCTTGGGGAAACCGTGAATATGGCCAGCCGGTTGGAAGGCATGACCAAAGAATTGGCGGTGCAGGTGATTGTCTCTGCCGACACGATCAAAGCGTCTGGCCTTGTTCCAGATGGCATGCTGGAAGAACGCGCCGTCAATGTCAGAGGGTTGCGCCAGCCCGTGATCATCTACACAGCGTTACGGGCAATTGACCTGCCGGAATCCATTTGACCATGAACACCGTTTGAATTGCCGTGTGAAGTCGGCGGCGCGTACTCTGCGGTATTGAAACCACGGTAAACGAGCGCAACCAAAACCGACATCAGTTTGCTTTCTACAACTCAAGGCCGATCTGCCACTCCGCTCGAAAAAGAAGCTGAATTGGCACGAATACGGTTAATCTTGTGTACTATGGCATACATAAGTGTGCGTAGCGTCCACACAAACATCGGGACAAAATGTCCCTAAGGACGGCCAAAGTGTCGCAACTGTTGCATGCCACGCCAGCTCACTCCGGCATCGTCGGCGCTACAGGGGGGAAGGGAAGACCACAGTTGCGACAGCGACATGTTGGTCAACCTGACGTTTCTGTCTGGGAACTTAGCGAACAGGGACAGAACATGGACATAAAGCCACCATTCACGGACATCTCGATCAAAAAACAGTCTTCGGGCTTTTACGAAGGCAATAGCTTGCCAATCGCGGTGATCTCAAAATTGACGATGGCGCTTTTGGTGATCTGGGCGCTGATGTGGCCTGCCAATGCTAATGGCGTACTCGGCAGCCTCAACTGGCGGCTGCTGGAGGATTTCAACGCCTTCTACATTATCATCGTCGGCTTTTTTGCCTTTTTTCTTTTCGTTGTTGCGGCGCTCCCTCAAACCGGAAAAAGGATCATGGGCACCGCCGGAGTAAAGCCTGAGTTTTCGAACTTCTCATGGTTCTCGATGATGTTCGGTGCCGGTCTGGGTGTTGGCCTGATGGTGTTCGCAACCGCCGAACCCTTGGGGCTTTGGGGATCCAACCCGCTGGTGGTAACCGGTGAGGTTGTCGGGAACACACCCGAAGCCATCAAATCTGGCTATCGGTACACCTTCTTGCATTACGGCTTTCATGCCTGGTCGATTTATGTCGTGACCGGCCTAAGCCTTGCCTACTATGCCTATACCCGCGACATGCCGCTGACGATCCGCTCGGCGCTGACGCCGTTGTTTGGCCGCCATGTCAACGGGATTTTGGGCGATATCGTCGATGTACTTGGCGTTGTTGCGACCATTCTTGGTGTATCCGTGACCATCGGTTTTGGCGTCAGCCAATTCATTGACGGTCTTTATTCCATCACAGGCATGGACTGGCTGATGGATGTGACAGGCGATGCTCCGACCCCAAGCACTGTCGGCCTGATCGCCGGGCTTGTGACGATCATGACCATGTCGATCATATCGGCGGTATCAGGTGTAGGGCGTGGGGTGAAATACCTCTCGAACCTAAACCTTGTTTTGTCCCTCATCTTGCTGCTGGTCTTTGTTGTCTTCGGCTCATTCCTATTTGCGATGACAACCTATGGCACGGCACTGGTTGACTACATCTTGCACTTTACGCAGCTCAGCTTTGGGGCCCATACACCGCTTGACCAAGCAGATTTCGCAGCTGCGCTTCCGGCTGCGGCCCAACCACTGGCGGCCGAACTTTATGCTGGTGCAACCAATGCCTGGGGCTCATTCGACGGCTTTCAATCTGGATTGACCGGTGCCGCAGCAGCATTGCCTGTGGACGTACAACAGGCCGCCTATGCGGCCGGAACCGATGGCCGGCTCTTTGGCTGGCAAGCGGGTTGGACGACCTTCTACTGGGCATGGTGGATCGCGTTTTCGCCGTTCGTGGGGCTTTTCCTGGCACGCATTTCGCGCGGACGCACCGTGCGGGAATTCATCGTCGGCTGCGTGTTTTGTCCTGCACTGGTCTGTTTTGCCTGGATGACAATCCTCGGCGCCACAGCCATTGATCTGGAGCTTAGCGGCGCCGCGGATGGTGCGATACTTGCTGCATCCAACACGGCCAAACTTTTCGTCACGCTTGAAAACATGATCTCGGGTGGGTTTTTGACTACCATTTCCGTCATGTGTGTGGTGTTGATCCTGACCTTTCTTGTTACCTCTGCGGACTCAGGCATTTTGGTAATGAACACCATTATGTCCGGCGGCGAGCAGGACACCGGCATCAAGCACCGGATCGTCTGGGGGATCATCCTGACACTGGTGATTGGTACGCTGCTGGTTGCGGGCAAGACCAATGGTGGTGCTGACCCGATGGAAGCGTTGAAAAGCGCGATGATCATTGGTGCACTGCCTTTCACTATGGTGATGGGCCTGATGTGTGCAGCTTTGATCAAGGCGCTATACCGAGACGGCTTGCGCGAAAAGCACGCATCAACTCAGGGCGCTGCAAGCTCCGCTGCAGAGTAATCGGCGCACAAAGAACGGGTTGGGCGGTGTCGGGAAACCGGCACCGCCCTATTCATTTGATAACGAAGCGGGCGATGGCACTCTCGCGATGCCAACATGCACGTGCACACGTGGCCAAGGTGCCTGATGCCGACCCCAAAAAGCTCATGCTAAGAACGCACACAGAATAAAGCTATCCGGTCCGCGCGCGACCTGACACATCGAACGCCCGCTTGCAGCCTGACACCCCAGCCCCTATATTAGACCTGTTCGGGGCTTGCTTCGGACTATGGACATAAACGCGCTCGTAATAATCGGATCGGACCCGGGGGCGGTACCCGGCGACTCCACCAAACCCCGTTATTGGCGGGTTCTGGGGTCGAAATAGGATCGACGAACGCCTAAAGGAGTTATGCTTTGTCCCGGTGAGGTACCACCGATATCGGTCCAAAATGTACAGTTGCCAATAACAACCGTGCTCCGATGGCTCTGGCTGCGTAAGCAGTTCGATCTATCGAAAATTAAGCCCTTGCGCCTAGCAGCGTAAGGCGGGGTTCGCAGGCACCTGGCAACAGAAGCCTGCACTTTCTCTCTTCATTCTTCGTCAATGGCGAAGCTCTAGTGTCGCTGTCGAGCCCTGATGGGCAATTGATTGACGGAGACCTCTTGTGACCAAGTTAGAATTCCTGACCGACTGGTATCAACGGGTTTGGATTGACGCTGATCTTGATGCGATTGATGCGTATTTCTCTCCCAGCGTCGGCGCCGATGGCATCATGCCGGATGGACAGGCCAGTGCGGAAGATTTCCGCGCCCTTATTCCGGCCATTCGTGCCTTGGTGCGCGAACTTCGGATTGTAATCGACCACAGCCAGGAAGCCGGCGATTGGATATGGGCGCAAATCACCGTAACGGCGCGCACAGCCCACGGGATTGAGCCCATAAAAGCAAATGGGCAGGTAATGGTGCGGATCGAAGACGGACGTATCACGGCGGCCTATAACTGCTTTGATTTCATCACCTTCTTTCAACAAGCAGGGCTTTTACCGCCCGACGCATTCATGCTGTTGCTGTCAGGTGAAAAGCTTGGATGAGACGGGGGCGACTTAAAGCTTGCAGCATGTCCCGCGCATTGCCATCATCCTTGCATGGTCAAGTTTTCCGGTTTCAGTCTTTGCCTGCTCAGTCTTATCGGCGCATATCCAGACCGCGCCAGCGCATGCGATGTCGCGTTAATGTTGACGGTTGATGTCTCGGGTTCCATTGACCGGGGGGAGTACAGGTTTCAGATCAACGGGCTGGCGGATGCGCTTTCAGATCCCGAGGTCGCCGATGCGCTGCTGATTGGTCAGGTGGCACTGGCGGTGGTACAATGGTCGGGCACCGGTGCCCAAACCCTGACAATGCCTTGGCGAAGAATGCTGAACCGCGGCGAAATCAACGATTTCGCCGCGCGCGCCCGCACCATAAAGCGCGCGTATTCCGGGTCAGACACGGCCGTCGGCGAAGCCATCGCCTTTTCGGTTCAGCAATTTGAGGCCGTACCCGATTGCCGCCGCAAGATCATCGACATATCCGGGGACGGGCCGCAAAATGCAGGCTATCCTCTGGCCCCCGAACGCGCCGGTGCCGCCGCCGCTGGCATCGAGATCAACGCCATTGCCATCGAAGATGTGGGCCGCGCCAGCCCGATCACCGAATTTTACCGCCGCTACGTCATCACCCAGAACGGATTTGTCCTGACCGCGCGGGGCCTTGATGACTACCCACGGGCGATCCGCGCCAAGATCTTGCGCGAAGTCTCGAAACCTCTGGGCTGACAGCTTGACTGCAAGCGACCGCACTGGCAATGTCCGCCCATGGGGACCGCGACCTGCCCCGTGAGGCTTTGGCCCAAGTGTCGCATCCTTCGCAAACCTTGAAAGGATGCCCCATGCCTGGCTTCACAACAATTTCTCCCGCCCAGCTTTCCCGCCTGATTGGCACCCCTGATTGCCCCGTGCTCGTAGACACCTGCATGGATGACGACTTTGCCGACAATCCGCGCCTGATCCCCGGATCAATCCGCCATCCCTTCGAGCGGATTGAAGCGCTTGTGGCCGACGTCGTGGGCCGCAATGTCGTTGTGATCTGCAAGAAGGGGTTGAAACTTTCTGAAGGCGCTGCGGCCATTTTTCGGTGTCATGGCATCAGCGCCGAAAACCTTGAGGGCGGCATCGCCGCATGGCAGGCCGCCGGGCTGCCGACGATCCCCGCAGCCACGCTGCCCAGCTCGCCCTATTGGGTGACACGCCACAGGCCCAAAATTGACCGCATCGCCTGCCCGTGGTTGATCCGCCGCTTCATCGATCCCAAGGCGCAATTTCTGTTTGTCACACCCGCAGAGGTTCCTGCAGTGGCAGAGAAGTTCAATGCCACCCCCTTCGATATCGAAGGCGTGATCTTCTCGCATCGGGGCGAAAAATGCAGCTTCGACGCCATTCTGGACGATTTTTGTTTGCATACAGACGCGTTGGACAGGCTTGCCGATGTTGTCAGGGCAGCGGATACCAACCGACATGACCTAAGCCCGCAAGCCGCTGGCCTTCTGGCGTTATCGGTCGGCCTGTCACGGCAATATAAAGATGACCTTGCCCAGCTTGAGGCGGGAATGGTCCTTTATGACGCGCTTTACCGCTGGGCGCGCGATGGTGCCGACGAAGGCCACGACTGGCCCGCAGGGCGCAAGACATGAGCGTCGATGACGCGCATTGGCGGGTGTTCGGGCGCATCGGTCTTTTGTCTTTCGGGGGGCCTGCCGCCCAGATCGCCCTGATGCACCGCGAGTTGGTAGAGAAGCGAACATGGCTGAGTGAGGCAGAATATCTGCGCGCGCTGTCGTTTTGCATGCTTTTGCCCGGGCCGGAAGCCATGCAGCTTGCCACCTATGCAGGTTGGAAGATCGGCGGCGTTCGCGGCGGGTTGGTTGCGGGTGCATTGTTTGTGCTGCCAGGCGCGCTGGTCATTCTGGCGCTCGCGGCGCTTTACAGTACATTTGGCCAATTGCCATTGATCGCGGCACTTTTTATGGGTGTAAAAGCGGCCGTCGTCGTGATTGTTATCGAGGCTTTGATGCGGGTCGCAAAACGGGCGTTGAAGGGCCGCGTTGAACGGGCCATTGCGCTGGGTGCTTTTATTGCAATTTTTGCACTGAACCTTCCCTATCCGTTGGTCATCTTGATGGCCGCCATTGTCGGCGCACGATGCCTGATACAGCCCATCGCCGCATCCACGCCCCTGCCGCGCCACCCGCAGCTGGCCACCACGCTGGTCAGCGGGCTGTGTCTGTGGTGGGCACCCATCGCGGGTCTGGCGTTGGCAGGGCAAGGTTTTCTGGTGGCGATCGGGTTGTTCTTTTCCAAACTGGCCGTGGTAACCTTTGGCGGTGCCTATGCGGTTCTTGCCTATATGACCCAGACTGTGGTGCAAGACTACGGCTGGCTCAGCACTCCCCAGATGATGGATGCACTCGGACTTGCCGAGACAACCCCGGGGCCTCTCATACTGGTGACGGAATTCGTGGCCTTTCTGGCAGGTGCCGCACAGGCCGGGACGGGCATGGCACTGGCTGCGGCGGCGATTGCCCTATGGGTTACGTTTGTGCCGTGCTTTCTATGGGTCTTTGCCTTTGCGCCCTATATTGAATGGATCGCCACAAGGCCAAGACTAGCCAGTGCTCTGTCGGGGATCAGTGCCGCGGTCGTCGGCGTGATTGCCAGTCTGGCGCTGTGGTTTGCATTGCATCTGTTCTTTTCAAAGCTAGGCCACATTGGCCCCCTGCCCCTGCCTGATCTTGCTTCCTTCCAGTGGAAACCCGTTCTTGTCGCTGTTTTCGCGGCGGTTTTATTGCTGCATTTCCATCGTTCAATGGTGCTTGTGCTAAGCCTTTCATCGCTTGCCGGAATTGCTCTGTCTCTGCCGCTCTAGATCACGTGCCGCACACCAAGCTGCGCCCCCTTTCATTCCGCCTCAAATCGCTTATGCTTGCAAAAAATGATATGCGGAAAGCGCCTTCAGATGAGCAACTCAATCGACTACGGCAACCTTATGCATCGGGCGATGCGTAGTTTGATTGAAGAGGTTCTGCGCGGCGTCGAGCGCGATGGCCTGCCGGGCGAACATCATTTCTTTATCACCTTCGACACGCGCCATCCTGACGCAGCCCTCGCGGATTGGCTGCGCGAACGCTACCCCGAAGAAATGACGGTTGTGATGCAGCACTGGTACGAAGGGCTTGTTATCGACAAGGACGGCTTTGCCATCACCTTGAATTTCGGGGATCAACCTGAGCCGCTTTACATCCCCTTCGATGCGGTGCGCACCTTTGTGGATCCGTCCGTAGAGTTTGGCCTGCGATTTGAATCTCAAGACAGCGATGATGAAGACGAAGACGACGATCTGCCCTCGGACGAACCGCGCGCCGATGCGGAGGTTGTCAGCCTCGATAAGTGGCGCAAGTAGCTCTCAGACAACCAGCGACGCTAGGCACGTGTCTTATCAACACGGGACCACCCCGAAAATCTTATCGGACTGGATTTCCGTGGGCGCGGCTTGCCAGCGCTCAGACGTCACGGCGCCAGTAAACACCGGTTCCGTCAATCTCCTGAATTGACACCGTTTCGTCGCTACATTCACGCGACAGATAGTCATGAACGGCTGCCTTGCAGGCTGGAACCGCATAATAGTCATCCACAATGACATAACCGCCCGGCGACACTTTTTTGTAAAGATTCACGAGCCCGTCCATTGTGGATTCGTACATATCTCCGTCGAGTCGTAGTATCGCAAGTTTGTCGATTGGGGCGGTCGGAAGAGTTTCACTGAACCAGCCTTTGAGAAAGCGTACCTGATCGTCCAGCAATCCGTATCGGGAAAAATGCTCGGCCACCTGTTCCTGCGTCACCGCCAGAACATCCACTTTATGGTGTTTGTCGCCCTTATCAGCCGCGTATTTCTTTGCATCAGGTTTTGGCAGACCTGCAAAGCTATCTGCAACCCAGACGGTGCGATCCGTTACACCATAAGCCTTCAGAATGCCGCGCATGAAGATGCAGGCGCCTCCGCGCCAGACGCCGGTTTCGATGAAATCACCGGGCACGCCCTTTTCAATCACATCGCAGGCAACGTCACGCAAGTTATCCATGCGCTTACGGCCAATCATCGAATGGGCAACTGACGGCCAGTCCAACCCCTTACCGCGCAGTTCCGAGTCGAATTGCTCTGATTTTCGTTCACCGCCGGTAAAAATCTTGGAAACAAGGTTTGGCCGTCGCTGCGAAATCGAGGTGTCGCGGTAGATTTCGTTGATGATTACATCCCGCAGCAAATCGATGTATAGCCCACGCACTGTCGAGTCATCGCTCATATTTGCCTCGGTTTTCTGATGATTTGGGGTTTGTTACACGCTCGGGAATCGCGTAGCAAGTCGGCAATCAATCACAAGACGGACCTATCGCCATGACCCAGACCCGCACTGAGACTGACAGCTTTGGCCCGCTTGAAGTTCCCGCAGACAAGTATTGGGGCGCCCAGACCCAGCGGTCCATCCTGAATTTCCCTATCGGATGGGAGCGCCAGCCCGTCGCAATTGTTCGGGCACTTGGCGTAATCAAGAAGGCCTGCGCGCTGGTCAATATTGACCAAGGCGACATGGAACCTAAGATTGGCAACACAATTGCGGCCGCGGCAACCGAGGTGATCGACGGCAAATTTGATGATAATTTCCCACTGGTGGTCTGGCAGACCGGGTCTGGCACCCAGTCCAACATGAATGCGAATGAGGTGATTTCGAACCGCGCGATCGAGATGCTGGGCGGGATCATGGGATCAAAGACCCCTGTCCATCCGAACGATCACTGCAATATGGGGCAATCGTCAAACGATACATTCCCAACCGCCATGCATGTGGCCATCGGTATGATGGCCCGCGATGTGCTGCTGCCGGGTCTGGAAAAACTCCACGCGGCGCTTTTTGCCAAATCCGATGAGTTTAAGGACATCATCAAGATCGGCCGCACCCATACCCAAGATGCAACCCCGCTGACTTTGGGTCAGGAATTCGGAGGTTATGCGCATCAGGTTGCGATGGGGATCAAGCGGGTGAAAGCCTGCCTGCCCGATATTTATGAGCTGGCCCAAGGTGGTACCGCCGTTGGCACCGGGCTGAACACACGCGTGGGCTGGGACGTGCGTGTGGCAACCAAGATTGCCGAGATCACCGACCTGCCCTTTGTGACCGCCCCCAACAAGTTCGAAGCACTGGCGGCGCATGACGCCATGGTGATGTTTTCGGGTGCGCTGAAAACCGTGGCAACAAGCCTGTTTAAGATCGCAAATGACATGCGGCTTTTGGGATCAGGCCCACGCTCGGGTCTGGGAGAGTTGATCTTGCCAGAAAACGAACCCGGCAGCTCGATCATGCCCGGCAAGGTCAACCCAACGCAGGCCGAGGCGCTGACCATGGTCTGCGCCCATGTTATGGGCAATGACGCAGCCGTCGGCTTTGCCGGAAGTCAGGGGCATTTTGAGTTGAACGTATACAACCCAATGATGAGCTATAACGTCTTGCAAAGCATGCAGCTTTTGGGCGATGCGGCTGGGTCATTCACTGACAATATGGTCGTTGGCACGCAGGCCAATATCCCCCGGATCGACAAGTTGATGAAGGAAAGCCTGATGCTGGTGACAGCGCTGGCCCCGACCATCGGCTATGACAATGCCACCAAGGTCGCAAAGACCGCGCATAAAAATGGCACCAATCTGCGCGATGAAGCTATTGCGCTTGGCTTTGTCGATGGGGAAACCTTCGACCGGATCGTACGGCCCGAAGACATGGTTGGCCCCAAGGGCTGATGGCAGAGATCGTCAACCTCAGGACCGCCCGCAAGCACCGGGATAAGGTTAAGAAACGGTCAGAAGGCACTGAAAATTCAGTACGTTTCGGACGAACGAAGGTTGAAAAAAGCCTGGAACAGGCGCGCGCAGAAAAAGCCCGGACCGATCACGCAGCCCATCAGCGCGAGGAGCCGGAACCGTGAGCCGCCCGATCAAACGCTCGCTGACATTGAACGGCCACAGAACCAGCGTGTCGCTGGAAAACGAATTCTGGCATGCGTTCCGGGAATTGGCCGCGGATCAAGACCAGCCATTGAACGTGCTGGCAGCGCGCATCGATGCGGCCCGCGGGGTAGAGATCGGGCTGGCGACGGCCATACGATTGTTTGTATTGAAAGAGCTTCAATCCCGTCAGGGACCCACCGCCAGCTGATTACATTCAGTGGCTAAAGCTTTGACTTTCAAACGGATAAAGCGCACGGCGTATTCTCCGGGCAAGCCGTTTTTGCTGTTCTTCAGCATCCGTCAGATGTGACTTTCTTTTCACCCTGCCCATAAGTTCACCGTGAAACAGCGCCTGAATTTCTTCGCGCGACAGCATGTCAGCCTCAGCCGTCATATCCGGGTACGCGCTGATACCCGTGGATCGCCAAGATGGCACGGCAATGCGCAAACGGCTTGGTGCCGACAGCATTGATGATGCGTATTCGGGAACAGTCACGGACAGAGATTTCATAAACATGGCGCCCCCCCAAAGGACCCTGAACGCTGAATGGGCAGAATTCAGCCTATTTTATACTCTCGACCAAATAAGCATTGTTCAGCCGAGCAATCGTCTTACTAAAAACCGAATCACCGAGGTGAAACTATAAGTTGCACCAATTTCCACCTTGAGATCAATTCAAGGTTGCGTTTCAAGATTGTTTCAGTCTTCACACGCGCTATGACGTGGCGTCACGAAGCCCAACCTTTAGGTGAATCCCGCACCGCGACCGCACAGTCAGGTGGGCGATCGGCACGGGTATGCGCCCCGGATCAGGCGCAAACGTCAGATGGCGGACCATGAAGGCGAGCAGCAGCGGCCCTTCGATCATCGCAAATCCCGCACCGGGGCACACTCTGGGACCTGCCGAAAAGGGCAGATAAGCGGCCCGTGCGCTGGTCTTGCCTGCTTCGGTTTGCCATCTTTCCGGGCAAAACGCATCCGGCTGCTCCCAGAGACGTTCATGCCGGTGCAGATGCCAAGGCGACAAAACAATCTGCCCGCCGCGTCGAACCGTGCGGTTGCGCAAGCACTCTGTCTTTCGGTTTTCACGCACCATCATTGGAACCGGCGGATAAAGACGAAGCGCTTCGCGAAAGACATCGCGTGTGAAAGACAGCGCAGAAATATCTGAAAAATCACAATTATCTTTCAGAGAAATTGCTTCTTTGGCAACCCGGTCTTGCGCCACTGGATCGGCGGCCAGCAAATAAAGCGCCCATGCCAGTGCCGAGGCCGAGGTTTCATGCCCGGCAAGGAAAAAGATTGCGACCTGATCGACCATGGCCTTGGTGTCAAAGGCGGCCCCGGTATCGGGGTCAACTGTGGTCATGATCTTGGTCGCAAGGTCATCCGGTGCCGTCCCGGCACGGATCGCCGCCATGCGCTCTGTGACCAACCGTGAGATCAACGCCCGGATCGTGCGGGCCGTATCGCGTGTTTGGCGCCGGTGAAACCGCGGAAAAAACCGGGGCAAACGTACAAATGCCGCCATGTTCAACAAAGGTTGCGTTCGTTGGTGCAGTCGAAACTGATCAAAAACCTCTGCCGCGATCTCATGTTCAATTGGGATTGAAAAGAGTGTCCTAAAGATCACATCTGCGGCGGCATGACTTGCTTCGGCTTCAATCTCTACCACCTCGCCTGCACGATTCTTTAGGCGGTTGCACGCCGCCAACGCAGCATCGCGCATTGCCGGAAACGCGTCTCGCAATCGCCCATGGGCAAAGGCAGGGTCGATAATGCGCCGCTGCGCTTCCCACTCAGCCCCGTTGGTCACAAACACCGAGCGACCCAGAAGCGGCGCCAATCCTTCGCGCACCCGGTCCGATTTAGGGAAATCGGCTGGCCGTTCCTTCAATACAAGATCAATCAATGCCGGATCATTGCAAAGGTATGACCGGAAGAATGGCGTTCGAAACTCGGCCATCCAGGCCCGGTATAGCCGCGCAGGCTGGGCTGACAGGATATCGTCGCGAAACAAGGCCAGATACCGCCAGAGCGAGACTTTGTCAGGTCGGGATGGCGGTTTGGGCGCAATCATTCTGTGCCCTGATATCTGTTGACCATGGTCTCGATTCTGCTTTTCGACGGCGCGCGGCCGCGAAACCGAGCCGCCAGAGTTTGTGGCCCGGCAGTGATGCGAAAATAGTCGTAGTCGCCTGGCCGGTCGAACGCGCAGAGATATTGGAAGTGCAGCCGGAAGTAGCGGCGCTTTAACGCCAGCCACCTCTCAGGGCTAAGCGTCTGTGTAAATGCGGCCGAAATCACCAATGGCCAGCGCTTGCCCTGCGGGGCAACGCCGCTCACGCAGACCGGATCGCAAAGCGCAAAGGCGCATCCGTCACCCGGCGCCGTGACATCGACCCAGCTCAGCTCATCGCGCGCGGACAGAAAGGCAAGATCTCCCCTAAGACGCGTGGCCGCGGGCAGGAAGGAGACCATCGGCACCACCTGCCCCAGTGATAAAAACCCCAGTGCAGGCCCGTTCCTGGCCACCATCTCGGCGCGGATCAGATCGGCCAGCACCGTAACCGCCAGATGCGCGCCCGAGGAGTGGCCGACCACCAGCACCTCATCCACATCGCTTTGCAGCGCCTTTGCAATTGCAGCCTCAAACGCGGAGAGGCGTTTCTCCAGTTCCGGTGGGTTCGCGCCGCGCAGGGCCGCCGTAAACGCATAATCATGCATCAGATAATAGGCAAAGAGCCTACGGTCCTGTGATCGAAAAACCCGCAGCACAGCCCAAACAACCGCTAGAAACACGGTCCAGTATATCACCGCCTCTGCGGCAAGATGCGCACCGAATGCGGTCGCCTCGGCGCCAAGAGGCAGCAACCAAATCATCGGTGCGATCACGCGTGCCGCCACACTCCCCAACACCACCGCAACACAAAGTTCGATCACCAAAGCGAAGATCGGATAGAGCGCCGCAATAACCGGCCCTTTTCGCAGCCGCATCAAACCGAAAAGCGCCCCGGTTGAGACGTAGATCCAAGCGGTGCGTAACAGCTGCCAATATGTGGCAGGGATCGACTGGCCCATGCTGCCGCGCACAATATCTGACCAGACCAGAACTTCGATATCGGTCTCCGTCTCTGCCCCTTCAATTCGGGCAGTCACATTCCAGCCATATGGGCCGCCGTTTCTCTGCGGGCTCATCGCAATTTCATAGCCCGAGATTGCAGCCTGTGCCGCAGCCTCCTTGCGATAAAGTTCGCGGTAGCGGCGCGGGGGAAACGGATCATAGCCGGGAATGTAGAAAACACGCCGCCGCCGGACCTGATCTGGGTTAGGTTCGTGCATGTGTTTGGCCGTATCCCGTCGCTAGCTGCGCTGCACCACAGATTCTAGCGACAAATGGTGGCGAAAACAAAGCCTTGCTTTGGGTACCTTCAAAGATCTTGCCCCGCCGCCGCGGCACCGGCAGCCCGTCCAAGCTGACGGGATATATCGATCAATACCGCATCAAACCCGGCAAACAATGCACGGTTGAGGTGCTGACCCGGTTCCGTGCGCGAAAAATCGATATAGGCGCGCAAGTCCGCATCACTGACCGGCGCATAGGCCAGCGCCAGATAGGCGTGGATCCAGATATCCATCTCGTCGCGGATCGCACTTTCTTGCTGCCAGATCTCGGCAAGAACACTGCCATCGTCCATCTCAGGGCCCAAACTGCGGGCGTCATTCAATCCCTGAAAGAACGCGTAATTGGCGTTCAACATGCCTGAGACATTCGCCTCGACCAGATCATTGACCTCAACAAATGTCTCAATCAGATCAAGCCGTGGATCGCCTTCGACCCGCATGATCTCCAATGTCTCGCGGCTTGCCTCTTCAACGCCAGCGTCCAAAAGCGCGCGCCGGGCCGACAATTCCAGATTGATCAACCGGGCGCCGCGCGTCGAGGTGAAGAATGAAAGCATCGCGTCGCGATCAACCTTGGGCCCATTCAACGCGGTCGCGAAGGCGTCGTGAAAGATCGGCAAGATCCGCTTTGTCGCATAGATCCCGCGCACAGCATCTGCCCAGCGTGCGCCGCCTGCCCCGGGAAACATATCCTCTTCGATTGCGCCGCCTGACGCCTGACCTTCTTCACTGATCACGGCGAACATTTCGTCAATCTTCAACGCTGCCGAAATGTCTGCAATTTCGACGGAAGACGCCCGTATCGGCGCCGCAAGGAACAAAATCGCGCTGAAGACGATCAAAAGAGCACGGAGGGCCATAAGACACCTTTTCTGGGCAAGTAAAACAGGCCGAGTGTGGCAGAGCTTTACTGCCAAGTCCAACGCCACACCATGCGTCAATTGGGGCAATCGGGAGCCCTGGAAAAAAACGTGTTGCGCTGCCTGTCCGAGCCAGATAAATCCCGCCTCCTATAAGACCCCTGACGCGGAGAGGTGCCGGAGTGGTCGAACGGGGCGGTCTCGAAAACCGTTGAGCCTGTGAGGGTTCCCAGGGTTCGAATCCCTGTCTCTCCGCCATTACCACTTGGTTTCATTGACTTTTACCGCAAAGAACCAACTCAACCCATGCCTGAACCCATGCTTCGAACATGGCTTCATGTGGACGAATGACGGGTTTACGCTCACGAAGACGTGAAGACCTAGGCCGTTCGTGACAGCATGAGTTCGACCACAGCCGCGAACTTCGGGTCAGGGGAAGCAACTTGATAGGTGCGCGGTGGGCCGCTGGGCTTGGAAATTGTAAAACCGTCAATCAACAACTCTACGTCTGCCACCTGCGTCCATGTGATACGTTCGTTCTTTTCGCGGGCTTGCTGATAGAGGCGACACCCGAAAAAGGCCTGCGCATTCAAAATACTGATGTTATCACCTCTCGATCGTCCCATTCAGGCGTGCCAACCCTGCCCATCGGTCGGCACGCCTCTTCCTATCCCTGACCAGGAACCCCTGGTCAGGCGGCCGACGAAAACTCGAGCCAGCCTAGTGGGCTCCGAACGGGTTCGTCGCCATTCCCACCACCGCACTTGATCCGCCCCACTGTGCGGCGTCTCCTACGGTCCCCGCGCTTATCGGGTCCGGATCCCCATTCTTCGCCAGGCGTGCCCTCGCGGGGCGATCAGTTATTCGCTAGATTGCCTTCTTCGGGATGCGCCGGGGGTTGCCCAAGTTGGGCAACGATCTTATGGAACTCGTTCAGAATTTCGCCGTGGTGTTTGGCGAGATATCGCGTAAGCCTCTCGTTCAATAGCAGTCGTTCGACATAACGTCCTGCCACAACCAGTCTGAGATGGTCCGGCCCCAAGGTGTTCTCGATCAACTTGATGTTGCGCTGCAGACTTGCCATTTCTGTACGCATGCGTTCCGCCTGTTCAGGTGACACTCCCGGATCCTTCTTTGCGACAGGGTCCACCAAGTCACCCGCTTCGGTTGCAGCCAAAATGGCATCTGCGTAGGCGACAGAATAGTTGTTCGCCGCGATCATCAATTCGGCGGCCTGGATCTGGCGCATGGGCTTCATCTTGCGAAGTGCCCTGAAGCAGTTGAGCGGGCAATGCTTTGCTTTCAGGAGATCCGCGACTTCGGGACAGATCCCGTTCAGAAGTGTACGCTTGCGCCGGATCAGCGCCACGTCCACGTTCAAGGCGGCCGCGATCCGGGCCTCGGAAACGCCCCTTTCGACGGCGCGCAGGATCATCTTGTGTTCCTGGATCGTCGCTAACCGGCTGATCCGCTTGTTGTATGTGAAGGCTTCATCATCGGTTGCAACAAGGCAGGTGACGTTCTCCTGACCCATCTCCTTCAAGACCTGCACCCTGACATGACCGTCAAGCAGTATGAAAGTGTCCTTCGGATTTCGATTGCGAGCGATCACAGGCGGTTCGATCAGGCCAACTTCCCCGATTGATGCGGTGATCTGGGCGTATTTTGCGCTCTTGGCCACTGTCGCCGGCAGTTTCTTGACCGGCAGGATTGCAGCAATCGGGATGCTCAGGGTTGTTGGCTCAAAACCAGGTCCCACCGTCTGGTCCGATGCTGTTCCAGGGTCCTTCATGTCCGTGCCTCCCGAAGACCGTCGACAATCATCTGCGGCAGGGTATCGAGACCTTCGGCCCGGAGCAGGGTCAGATAATTCTCGTCCTTCAGCAGGGACTGGAATGCGGCATCAATGAATAACAAGTTACTGCGCGTCTGGTCTGCCCTGCGGACCATGTCGCCCTGGCGCTCGGCCTCTGCCCGATAGGCACGCACCAGCGCCGCCGAGGTCATTCGGGTCCGTTTTCCTTTGCGCCCGGAAATTGCATTGTGTTTACCGTGGCGCTGGCGCAACTCCACGAGGCGGCGTGCCTCAAGGAGCTTCTTTCCACGCAACTCACCCGATTGATAAGCGGCTTCCAGCGCTTTCTGAACATCGTCATCTTCCGCGCGTGCAATGTATAGCGCGACGCTGAGTGGCATGTGGCCGGTCTCCACGGAAATCAGCAGCCGTTCCTCGCCCTTTGCAATCAGTTCTCCGATTTCGCGGACATAGGCGAGGGAGAGACCCGTCTTGCTGGCAATCTGCTGGTCAGAGTTTCCGCGTTCCCGCAACAGACCGATATCCTGCAACAATTCGAGCGGGCGGTGCTGGCGCCGGGCTATATTCTCAATAACACTGCGCAAAAGCCGTTCTTCTTCATCGGCCTCTATAACGATGGCATGGATATGAGTCTGGCCGAGGGCAGAGAATGCCTCCATTCGGCCCTGGCCACATACAAGCCGGTAGTGCTCTTCGCCGCCCTCGACAGCACGTGACACCGTGATCGGCTTTTTCAGTCCCACCTTTGCGATGCTGTCAACAAGCTCTCGAAACGTTTTTTCGGAGCGTTCACGTGGGTTTTCGACTGTTATTGCTGCAATCGGTATGCTCAGCACAGTCGTCGTCTGATCGAACCCGGTCACCATGGTGCGACTTCAGACACCGGGGCGCGCCGCGCCATGTCGAATAAGAAATCGAGCATATCGAAGCGGAAGGCATCCAGCATCAGGCCATTCTCCTCAGTAAGCCCCAGCCGGTTTGTTCGCATCTCGAATTGGGGCAGAAGGTAATAATCGAGCGCGGCCTCGTTGCTGCGGTCCATCCGGATCGCAATGGTGATATCGGGGGCAAGACCTGTGTCAAAGCGCACTTTCCAACGCAAAGTCCCGGCATTGGTCTGACGGCAGCGCGCCACGACGATGGACGCGCTGAATTCCTCATTGAGGGTCAGCAAACCAGTCGCGGCGTCCCTTGTAATTGTATCGCCAAGACGTTTGATCTCGTCCATGACATGGTTAACCGCGCTGGCGTGGAACGCTCGAAGCCGGCGGTTGATTTCGATGTATCTGTAGTCGCGATCTGGCTTGAAACCGACAAGTTCATAGGCGCGCAAAAGGCTTCCAAACCGATGGGCGTATGCACCACTGGAGGGCAGCCCGTCAGACTCGTCGATCACCAGTCCGGATATATAGCCGTGACGCAGAAATAGTTTGTTCAGCCTTGCCAGCATCTCGTCATCGGAATACCGCCGGTTTCGCTCCTCAATGATGCCCTGAACCTTATAAAACTGTTTTTGTTCAACAATTGCATCGAATGCGCCATCAGCCCGGATCCACATTTCCGGTTCGTTTGCGACATGCTTCCGCTTCAGCTTGAATGACCGTCGGTTGTAGACGTTGTTGCCAATGTATTTTTCGTTGGTCAGGATCTGATGAACTGTTGCGCGGGTCCAGGCGCGATCAAGATCAGTCAGGATGCCTTGTTCATTGAGTTCGGCCGCAATTTCGCGCTCAGATTTCCGTTGCTTGAGAAATCGCGCATAGATCCAGCGAACGGTCTCTACTTCCTCCGCAGGCCCCGGAGCAAGAATGACACGATCCGTCTGCAGGCTTTTATGCTCGCCGCGTCTCAGCTCGGCCTTCGGCTGCCCTTGCTCATCCAGCAGAACCCGTCTCAGTCCGTAGCCTGCCGCACCCCCTTGGCGATATCCCATTTCGATTAGACGGCATTGCCCGGCAAAGACCTTGGTCGACAGCTCGCGGCTGTATTCCCCAGCCATGGCACGTTTGACGCCGCGGGCGTGGTCGCCACCGGGCTGCCGTCATTCTCGAACTGCTCGGCGCAATACTGAACCTGCTTACCCGCGCGGCGGCAGATGTATTCGTAATATGCCGATTCATCGGCATCCTGAAACCGACCCCAGCGGCTGACATCATAGACCAGGATGACGTCGAAATCGGCGCACCCTTCCTCCACATCCCGGATCAGTCGCTGCAGCGCCTCGCGCCCTTCGATCCTGAGGCCGCTTTTGCCCGCATCTGCGTAGGTTTGGACGATTTCCATGCCCTGACTTGCAGCATAAGCGAGTATGGCGTCGGACTGGTTTTCGGTCGAGTATTTCTGATGTTCGGTCGACATGCGGACATATTCGGCAGCGCGCCGGAGCGGGGGAGAGGGCTCCGGGCCGCTGGTTGTTTTCAAATTTGCTCCGGCCAAGTCAGCCCACCCGATCTATTTCACTGGCATATCATCCTGGCGTCTCCTGACGGTTGGCCTCGTGTTCCAACTCTGCTCAAAATTCGATTCTGCCGTTTTCATGTCTCCTTCCAAGTATTTAACGGAAAGGGACGAGATGATGCGGATCAAGATGGGCACAATTGTGCCGAAGATGGGCACATTTGTGCACCCTGATGCTCCACAGACGGACTATCGCTGTGCGATCGCCATGGCACTGCACGAGGAGCTGGGATCCACCCATCGGGCGATCAAGTCGGCCATGCGCTGGACCGGCGCAAGCGAACGTACTGTAAAATACTGGTTCGCGGGCGAGCGGGGACCAAGCGGCGACCATCTCATCGCCCTTGCCCGAAATTCCGACG
>JBARVN010000082.1:0-63046 GCA_049646285.1 Albidovulum sp.
TGTCAGATCGAAAACGTCGCAGATGCTGGCCGGCGGCGTGTCGCCAACCATGTCAGTACGGTAGCCAACAGTAGTTGAATACACGATTTGCGGAATAAAGCAGGCATTCACGCGAAGATCGCCGAAGTCATCGTCGGCCGAAGTTCCGTCAGGTGCCGGTGCAAGTTGGGTGGCGCCGTCAAGCTCAAGTGCCAGACCTTCGTCACAAAGGCGCAGCGCGTCGGCTGCAACCACGTCAACCACGTCCCATGTTACGTTGCCCGCTTCGTTCATCGCGCGCAGCTTGGCAACCGCTTCGGACGAGCTTTCATCATTGATGATGCTGACGCCGGGGTTTGCGGCCATATAAGGGTCGTGATAGGCGGCCTGCTGCGAGGCTGAGTATGCGCCACCCCATGACACAATGGTCATGTCTTCTGATGATGCGGCCCCTGCTGTCAGCGCCAGTGCGCTGGTCGCAAGGAGAGTTTTGGTAAATTTCATAGTATTCTCCCAATTAGGTCCCGTTATTGGTCTTGTTGGCCCGTGTCCCGGGATTAGTACCCGGGCCAATCCTTTAAGCGCGCGACTTAGGCGTCGAGCGCGCGGCAATCAGCAGGCAACCAGCCAATATCCAGCTGTTCGCCGGGCTGAAGGCGCCGTTGATCGGGTGCGTTCCGCGTTTTCACAATGAAGTCGTCATTGCCTGCAACGCGCAGTCGCGTGCGGAATATGTCACCCATGTAGATGAATTCCAGCACTTCGGCTTTTAGCGTGTGGGCACCAGGTTGCAGGCGCTCTTTGTTGAATTCTACACGCTCAGGCCGGATCGAAACCCGGGTGCGTTCGCCCGGTTTAGTGACGTTGACGGGCTTGCAATCAATCAATTCTCCGCCATCCAGCTGAACCAGAGCGACGCCATCATTGATCTCTTTCACAGTCCCCATAAGCGTGTTGTTTTCGCCGATGAACTGCGCCACGAAACTGTTTTCCGGCTCTTCATACAGCTTAGCAGGGGGGGCAAGCTGCTGGATGCGTCCATCGTCAAATACAGCGACGTTGTCTGACATCGTCAATGCTTCGGTCTGGTCGTGGGTGACGTAGACCGTGGTAATGCCAAGCTCATGTGCCAGGCGGGTGATCTCAAACTGCATATGTTCGCGCAACTGTTTGTCGAGCGCGCCCAGCGGCTCATCCATCAATACCAGCTCAGGCTCAAACACCAGCGCGCGGGCCAGAGCGATCCGTTGTTGCTGGCCGCCCGAAAGTTGTGCTGGCCGACGGCCCGCAAAACTGCCCATCTGCACCATGTCGAGCGCGCGCATCACCTTCGCATCGCGGTCGCTTTTACCGATCTTGCGGACTTCAAGCGGGAAAGCGAGGTTTTCGGCCACGGTCATGTGTGGGAACAATGCGTAGTTTTGAAACACCATGCCGATACCGCGCTTGTGCGGTGGGATGTTGTTGATCGGCTGGCCGCCCAGCTTGATCTCGCCATGAGTGGCCGTTTCGAACCCTGCAAGCATCATAAGGCAGGTGGTTTTGCCAGACCCCGAGGGCCCAAGCATCGTCAGAAACTCACCCTTTGCCACAGATAGATTCAGGTCTTTGACGACCAGAGTCTCTCCGTCATAGCTTTTCTGCACATGTTCAAATTCAACGAATGCGGCGTCGCCGCCGGTCATTGCATTATTCAAACTTAGCTCCCCGTCTGTGTCTATTGGACCTTTACTGGCCCTTGCCCAAACTAAATCTGATGCAGGCTCAGTTTTCAACCCGTTGTTTCGATTCACGGTTTTTCATACGAATTGCTCCAATAATACACGACAGTTTGCCGAAAAAGCGACGCCAAAGCACAGTATCGCGACAGAATCATAATAAGCCCCAGCGAATTGCGATCACCCGCCAGTCATGTAGGGCATCAAAACGACCTCGCTATCGGGTTTGATTTCTGTGAACCACGCCTCCCGATAGATCACTCCATCAAGCGAAAGTGACACACCGCGTTTGATCTGTGGGCCAAGACCCGGATACGTCTCGGCCAGCCGATCAAGCAGCTGCTTGAACGTCGCGGCCTCGACCTCAACCTCAGTTTGCCCGTCTGCAGCCTGACGGAGCGAGCCCCAGAGCAGGACCCGAACCATGTCAGCCCGCCGCCATGATCGCCTTTAACACCCGAGGCGGTGACATTGGCAATTCGCACATTCTGATGCCGGTCGCGTGGGACACCGCGTTGGAGATTGCGGCCAAGGGCGGCACAATTGGTGTTTCGCCAACACCGCGTACGCCGTAAGGGTGGCCGGGGTTGGGGATCTCCAGAATTACGGTCTCGATCGACGGCAGATCCGAAGCGACCGGCACCCGGTAGTCAAGGAAGCCGGGGTTTTGAAGGCGGCCATCGGCGCCGTAGATATATTCCTCATTCAACGCCCAGCCGATGCCTTGCACAGCGCCGCCTTGCATCTGCCCTTCAACATAGTCGGGATGCACGGCCTTGCCTGCATCTTGGAAGATCGTGTAGCGCAGCACCTTGGTCGCACCGGTTTCACGGTCGACTTCTACATCGACAAGGTGGACACCAAAGCTGACACCCGCCCCATCAGCATTGACCTCATAGTGTCCGGCAATCGGTCCGCCGGTTTCGGCAGACACTGCGGCGATCTCGGCCAAGGTCATTGGCGGGAACTTCCCGGCATTTGCACCAGCGGGAACGGCAGCACCGTCTTTCCATTCAACAGCCTCCGGGTCGATTCCCCAGATCTTTGCTGCGCGCGATGACATTTTCTGAACGGCATCACGGGCAGCTTTAATCGTGGCAAGACCCACGGCAAAGGTCACCCTGCTGCCATCGGTCACATCGTTATACCCAAGCGAATTGGTGTCCGCGACGATGGTGCGGATCTTGTCATAAGGAATTCCAAGCTCTTCCGCCGCCATAAGGCTGATCGAGGCGCGGCTGCCACCGATGTCAGGGTTGCCCTCGGTGATGCCCACGGTGCCGTCGGTGTTGACGTTCAACGATACACATGTGTTGCCGCCGAAGTTGAACCAAAAGCCGCAGCTCAGTCCGCGGCCCTGGTTGGCGCCAAGTGGTGCTGAATAATGCGGGTGCTTTTGGGCGGCCTCTAGCGTGGCCACCAGCCCGATATCGGAAAAAGTTGGCCCATAAGCAGATTTTGTGCCTTTGCGGGCCGCGTTTTTCAGGCGGGTTTCCAAAGGATCAAGGCCCAGTTCCTGACAAAGCTCATCGACGACACTTTCAACCGCATAGACGGCCATCGGTGCACCGGGCGCGCGGTATGCCGCCTCTTTCGGGCGGTTGGTCAGCACGTTCCAGCCCAGCGTTTGCACAGCATCCAGATCATAGGCGGCAAAGGCGGATTGCGCGCCAAACTCAACTGTTCCGCAGGGAAAAGCGCCGCCCTGATAGCGAAGCTTGGCTTGCGCTGCGGTGATGCGACCATCCTTGGTCATGCCGATTTTGACATCGGACGACGAGGACACGGTTGGGCCGGTGGCGCGGAAAACCTCATCGCGGGTCATCACAATCTTGACCGGACGTCCGGATTTGCGTGACAGCGCAAGGGCGGTGGGTTCGATGAAAACGGTTGTCTTGCCGCCAAAGCCACCGCCGATTTCAGAGGCGGTGACACGCAGCTGGCTGGCTTCGATCCCCATGATCTCAGAACACAGTGTGCGGACAAAAAACTGGCCTTGTGTACAGCACCACAAGTCAGCCTTACCGTCTGAAGTGACGGCTGCCAGACAGGCATGCGGCTCAATATACCCCTGATGGGTGGCGGCTGTCTTGAAGCTGCGTTCAACGATCTTGTCCGCCTTGGCAAAGCCCGCCTCGATATCACCGTGGCCAAATTCAAAATGGCTGGTGACGTTTTCAGACATGCCGGCTGGCACGTTTTCAAGGCTGCGGCCTTTCTGGACCACAGGCGCGCCCGCTGCCATGGCTTCGTCCACGTCAGTGACATGCGGCAAGATTTCGTAATCAACCTTGATCAGCTTAAGCGCGGCCTTTGCGGTGGCCGCATTTGTGGCAGCAACGGCGGCCACGGCATGACCATCGTAAAGGGCAGTGCCACGCGCCATGCAATTGTCCTGCACATCTCGGATAAAGTCATCTTCCGGAACACCAAAATCGGCCGAGGTGATGACGGCTTTGACACCGGCCAATGCTTCGGCTGCCGATGTGTCGATGCTTTTGATGCGCGCATGTGCATGCGGGCAACGCAAGATTTGTCCGATCAGCATGCCAGGCGCGGTGGCATCCGCGCCGAACGTGGCGCGTCCGGTGACCTTGTCGACCCCATCAGGGCGCGACACGCGCGTCCCGACTTGTTTGAATTCGCGGCGTGTATATTCGTCGAGCGACATCTCAGGCCCCCCTCATCTCAGCGGCAGCGGCCTGAACGGCCTTGATAATTTTATCGTATCCGGTGCAGCGGCACAGATTGCCCGCCAACCAGTAGCGTAACTCTTCGTCGCTTGGATCTGGATTTTTCTCCAATAGTGCTTTCGCGGCGACCAGAATTCCGGGTGTGCAGATCCCGCATTGCAGGGCAGCGCCTTCGATGAAATGGCGTTGAAGGGGGTGCAGTTCATCGCCCGTGGCCATGCCTTCGATGGTGGTGACTTCGGCGCCTTCCGCCTCGGCCCCGAGGACCAGGCATGAGCAGACCAGCCGCCCGTTCACGGTGACCGAACAGGCCCCGCAATCGCCGGTGCCACATCCTTCCTTGGCACCGGTCAGGCCCAAACGGTTGCGCAACACGTCCAGAAGGGATTCGTCCGGCGTGCAGAGGAACTCATAGGGGTCGCCATTGATCGTGGTGGAAACGGGTATGGTCTTCATTTGGAACCTCCGGCGCGGGCATAGGCAATCAGGGCGGCGCGTTTGGCCAGCGTGCCTGCGGTTTTTGTGCGGTACTCAATTGTGCCGCGCTTATCGGTGATCGGGTTGCAGACGGCTTCGCAGGCTGCGGCCAGTTTGACCAGCGTTGCGTCATCGAGTTTCGAGCCGACAAGCAGTTTTCCGGCCTCTTGCGCCACCACGATGGTTGGTGCCACAGCCCCCAGCACAACGCAGGCGGTTTTGACCGTGCCGTCGGCGTTCAGTTCCAGCGAAACGCCGGCTGAGGCAACGGCAATGTCCATCTCGGTGCGCGGAATAAAGCGCAGATAGGCGTCTGAGGCGCGGTCAGGTCGCGCAGGCAGGAAGATCGACGTAATGATCTCGCCCTTCTTCAGATTGGTTCGCCCGGGGGCTGACGGAATGTCGGCAACCGCACAGTCACGCGTCCCGTTCGGGCCGGTAATCCGGGCTACGGCATTGGCGGCGACAAGCGGAGGCACTGCGTCCCCTGCCGGGGAGGCGTTGCAAAGATTGCCCACCATGGTGCAGCGCCCCTGCACTTGGGTCGAGCCGATCAGTTGGACGCCCTCGGCCACGCCAGGCCAGGCGGCGCAAATGCCGGCATGTTCGCCAATCTCGGCGCCCGAGACGCCCGCACCGATCCGAAACCCACCCGCTTCTGCTGTAATCTCGCGGATGCCCGGGATCTTTTTGATATCAACGATCAGGTCAGGCTCAACCAATCCGGCCTTAAGCTGGACAAGCACATCTGTTCCGCCAGCCAGAACCCGGGTCAGCCCGGATGCAGCAGCAAGGGCGCTGGCCGCCTCATCCGCCGTTTTTGCAGCCAAATATTGCATGTGTGCACATCCTCCGAACGGTCTGTGATGTCTTTTGTGGGTCAGCCTTGCAGGGCAGGTAACCTATGTCAAAGCATCACCATAGCTATCCGCGCGGAAAGGGAAAGCCTATGTACGACGCTAAATGTCTTTCATAAGACGCAGCGCGTCGTAGATAGCTGCATGCGTGTTGCGCGCCGCCACTGCATCGCCGATTCGGAAAAGCTGAAAGCCGTCAGATGGGCCACCACCCACCTGCTGTAAATCGCCTTGGATCAGCGCGTCGTGATCCACTTCGCCCCGGTTGACGGAGAGCGGCTTTAAGTCGAAATAAAGCTCATCCAGCGGCAAGGTGCCGTGATTGATAACAACCTGATCATAGTGCTTTTCCTTCGCAAGCGGCATGTAGTCCGACCCGATCACCGCTTTCAGCAGGTTGCCGTCGCGTACGACCGAAGTCAGCCGGTAAGTCACCGTGAAGGTCACATCCTTATCCTGCATTGACCTCATATAGGGCACAAGGTTCATCGCCATCACATCGGGTGCAAAGCTGCGGTCCGGTGTCATGATCTCGACCTTGGCATCCGCCTTCACAGCCACTTCAGCGGCCTGAAGGCCTGCATGATCGCCCGCATCGTCGTAGATCAGCACATTTGCGCCGGGCTTCACATCGCCCGAGATCAGATCCCAGCTGGAGACGACAAGGTCGTTGCCAGCGGACAACACATCAGTATGGGGTACCCCGCCCGTGGCGACGATCACCACATCGGGGTTAAGGGCGGTCACATCGCCCGCTTCGGCCCAGGTATCAAAGCGGAACTCGACGTCGCGGGCCGCGCATTGTGCCATGCGCCAGTCGATCAGACCGATCATTTCGCGGCGGCGTGGGTTTCGCGCGCAAAGGCGCACTTGCCCTCCGGGTTGCGCCGCCGCTTCAAACACGGTTACGGCATGGCCGCGTTCTGCGGCAACACGCGCGGCCTCCAGACCCGCCGGGCCAGCACCGATGATCACAATCTTTTTCTTCACAGATGCCGCAGGAATATCATGCGGCATCGTCAGTTCCCGCCCTGTCGCGGCATTGTGCATGCAAAGCGCGTCGCCTGCCTGATAGATCCGATCAAGACAATAGGTGGCACCGACACATGGGCGGATATCTTCTTCGCGGCCCTCGATAATTTTGCGCACGATATGCGGGTCGGCCATGTGGGCGCGGGTCATGCCAACCATGTCCAGCTTGCCTGACGCCACGGCATGACGGGCCGTGGCCACATCGGGAATACGGGCCGCATGGAATGTGGGCATGCCGACCTCGGCCCGGATGCGGCCCGCGAAATCAAGATGTGGGGCCGATGCCATCCCTTGCACGGGGATCACGTCTGTCAGTGCAGGATCGGTGTGGACCTGGCCACGGATGATGTTGAGGAAGTCGACAGTGCCGGAGGCTTTGAAAAGATGCCCGATGGCAATGCCCTCTGCCTCGGTGATGCCGCCTTTTGCAGATTCGTCTGCGGTGTATCTGACGCCCACCAGAAAGGTTTCGCCAACGCGCTTGCGGATTGCCGCAAGCACGTCAAGCGCGAACCGGGCGCGGTTTTCCAACGGTCCGCCATAGGGGGCACCCAGCTCATTGGTCAGGGGTGACATGAACTGATCCATCAAATGGCCGTAGCATTCCAGTTCGATCCCATCGAGCCCGGCGGCGGCCATGCGTTCGGCCGCATCGGCATAATCCGTGATAATGCGGGCGATGTCCCAGTCTTCCATCTTTTTCGGGAACGCCCGATGCGCCGGTTCGCGCTGATGACTGGTGGTCAGGGCGGGCAGCCAGTCGCCCTTGTTCCAGTGCGTGCGCCGGCCCAGGTGGGTCAGCTGAATCATCACAGCGCAGCCATGGTCATGGCATTCATCGGTCAGCTTCTTCATCCAGCCGACGACCTCGTCGCGATAGGCCAGAATGTTGTTGAAGACCGGGGGGCTGTCCTTAGACACCGTGGCTGATCCGGCGGTCATGGTCAGAGCAACCCCGGCTTTGGCGCGTTCCACGTGATAGGCGCGGTAGCGGTCCTTTGGCATGCCCGCTTCAGGATATGCGGGTTCATGAGCTGTCGTCATGATCCGGTTTTTCAGCGTGAGATGTTTCAGCTGATAGGGCTGCAATAGAGGATCAGTTGACGACATGGTGTTGCTCCGCGACCTCAGGCCCGACAGCGGGCCACTGGGTTAGACTTAACACAGCCATCCATGAGGGAAAGTCCGGGAACCGACGCGCAAAAGTTCCCATCCCGACCCCGGCCCGAGCAAGGGTCTGTGGTCAGCCGCGCACCGCATCAATCATGCGTTGCACATTGTCCGGGTCTGCGTCTGGGGTAATGCCGTGTCCGAGGTTGAATATGTGCGGCCCCTTGGACAGGGCTTGCACGATGCGCTTGGTCTCGCTCACAAGGGCATCGCCGCCGGTGACCAGATGCGCTGAGGCCAGATTACCCTGCACGCAACCGTCCGGCTGAACGTGGGTGGCGGCCCAATCCGCCGAAACGGAATTGTCGAGCGCCACGCAATCGGCGCCGGTCGCTTTGGCAAAGCCGACATAGCGTCCGCCCGCTTCGCGCGGGAACGCAATGATAGGAAGGCTTGGATGACGCGCCTTCAGCGCCGAGATGATGCGGGCCGCAGGCTTCAGTGCGAATTCGTCAAAATCGGTTTCGTTGAGCGAACCGGCCCAGCTGTCAAAGAGTTTGATAACCTCCGCACCGGCCTCGACCTGCGCCGAGAGGTATTCAATCGTGGCCTCGGTCAACAGATCGATCAGAGCGGAAAATGTTTCGCGGTCAGCCGCCTTCAACGCATGCGCCGGGCCCTGATCAGGGGTGCCGCGTCCTGCAATCATATAGGTGGCCACGGTCCAGGGGGCGCCTGCGAAACCGATAAGCGTGACATCTTTGGGAAGCGCACGCGATACGATGCGAACCGTCTCGTAAATCGGGGCAAGCGTGTCGTGCACGGCGTCCGAGGGTTTCAGTGCACGCAGACCCTCAGCGCCCGTAATCGTGGACAATCGTGGCCCTTCGCCGGTTTCGAACCACAGATCGGCACCAAGCGCCTGAGGGATCAATAAAATGTCTGCAAAAAGAATGGCCGCATCAAACCCGTAACGCTGAATGGGTTGCAATGTCACCTCGGCTGCAAGCTCGGGGTTGTAGCACAAAGACAGAAAATCCCCGGCTTTTGCCCTTGTTTCACGGTATTCGGGCAAGTATCGCCCGGCCTGGCGCATCATCCAGATTGGCGGTACGGGAAGTGTTTCGCCGGCAAGGGCACGCAGGATTTTCTTGGTCATCAGGCTCTCCTTACGCCCTTTGATCCCGCCCTGCGACGGGATGTCAAGCAGTTGAGCCGGTTCGGGCCATTGCACGGACTTCATGTCGCGGTTATTCCGGGACCATGTTGATGCCAAATGCAAAAAAACCGCTGAAAATCGGCACGCGCGGATCGCCGCTGGCCCTTGCGCAAGCAATTGAGACCCGGTCACGGTTGATGACGGCGCATGGCTTGGGCGAAGATGCCTGCGAAATCGTCATCATCAAGACCACCGGGGATGCCGTGCAGGACCGCCCTTTGAAAGAGATCGGCGGCAAGGGGCTGTTTACCAAGGAAATCGAAGAGGCGCTGCTGGCAGGCACGATAGATATCGCCGTGCATTCGATGAAGGATATGCCCGTTGCACAGCCCGAGGGGCTGGTGCTGGACTGCTACCTGCCGCGCGAAGACGTGCGCGACGCCTTTGTCTCACCCTCTGTGGCGTCGATTGGCGATCTGCCGGAAGGCGCGGTTGTCGGATCGTCATCCCTGCGCCGTCGGGCACAACTGGCCAGCCGCCGCCCAGATCTGGTGCTGGTCGAATTTCGCGGCAACGTGCAGACCCGATTGAAGAAGCTGAATGACGGCATTGCGTCGGCGACGTTTCTGGCTATGGCCGGTCTGAACCGGCTGGGCATGGCGCATGTCGCCCAAAGCGCAATCGCGGTTGAAGACATGCTGCCTGCCGTCGCCCAGGGCGCCATCGGAATTGAACGGCGCGGCGATGATGCGCGCGCAGAAATGCTTTTGGCCGCTATCCATGACGAAGTGACAGGTGAGGGGATTGTGACGGAGCGCGCGTTTCTGGCCGCCCTTGACGGATCATGCGAAACTCCGATTGCCGGTCTTGCCTTGCATGACGCAGGCGGTCTTTGGTTGCGGGGCGAGATTTTGCGCCCCGATGGGTCCGAAGTGCTGCGCGCCGAGGTCAGATGTGCCGTGTCTGATGGGGCTAAGGCGGGGGACGCGCTTGGCCGTGACCTGCTCGGACAGGCGCCAGAAGGCTTTTTCGACTGGCGTTGATGAACTGATCCGTCAGACCCGCGCGGCGCGCGCAATTTCATCTGGTGAAAGGCCGTAGCGGCCCGCAAAACGCTGACGCGCGGCTATAAGCCGTTGATCATCCGGGCGCATCCCGAGCGTTCGGATAAACTCAATCCGTTGCTGGAATTTCAGCGCGTCCCGGTCAATTGCAGTCCCCATGAATCGGTCGATCACTTCGCCGCCGGCGGTGACATGGAACCATTTGGAAAAGTCACGAAAATGGTGCTGGTTGTGCAGCGTTGTCACATGCCGTTCAACGGCCGTTTTGGGCACCGGCAAATGGGCGGTGGTGTGAAACCATTCGTATGCCAGAAACGTCGCGCCGCCACCGACCAGCACGACTGCCGCAGCACCGGGCAAGCCCCAGTCCAGCCCCAGGCTGGACAAGACCGCCCAGATAACTGTGAAGTTGAACGCAGCGACGGGAAAAACCACGAAATCGGGCGCAAAGAACAGATGCGGGTTGGTCGGAAAATCGTGATGCCCGTAATGGGCCCGATACATCAGATCGAACTGCCATTGCTGCCGCGGCGGCGGCAGGTGAAAGATGAACCGGTGCAGATTATATTCGTTCAGCATCTGCGCCGGAATGCCAAGTATCACCAATGCCCAAAGCCATGCAGTTTCGGCCTGCACCAGCAACACCACACCGATGACAATCCCGGCACAGACACCAAGGATCGACCGGTGGCTGAGCATCAAGCGCAGTCTGTCCACGAACGGGCCTCCATTTTCAATCAAACATCAGCTTTGGCCGGTGACGGTCACAGGTCAAGCCTGACGTGGCGACGGGTGATGCTTACGGGCGGATTTCCGCGCCAGAGACGTTTTTGTTGATGATTGGCGAAACCCCAAAAGGAACTTTAGTCAGCGCGCAGGGATCGTCTTTCCCGGATTTAGGATACCCTTGGGATCGAACGCCGTTTTGATCGCGCGCATCATTTCCAGCGCAACGGGATCCTTTCGTCGCTGCATTGAGCTGAGTTTTGACAGGCCGATCCCGTGCTCGGCCGAAAACGACCCGTCCAGATCGGCGACGATGTCTTCAATGGCTTCGGTCACCGCCTCATCCAGTGCCGGGTCAACACGCGTTGTGAAGATGCCAAAATGCAGGTTTCCGTCACCAAGGTGGCCTACAACGTGATTTTTGGCGCCTGGGTCCAGCGACTGGATCGCCGCATAGGCACGGGTCAGGAAATTCTCGATCAGATTGAGCGGCAAGGCCACATCGGCATCGACAGAATGACCCTGTCCAACGGCAATTTCTGCCGCCGCCTCGCGCCGGGCCCAGAAGGCCATGCGTTGGGCTTCGGTTTGGGCGATGATCGCATCAAGGATCAGATCTTCCTCCATCATGCCGCCCAGTGTGTCTTCCAGTAAGGTATTGAGGGGGATGGATCCGTCGGATGCAGGCAGGCAATCGCGTGGGGCAGTTGCGCCCAGTTCCACAAGAAGGGTTACGTCGTGGATCTGGGGGAAAGGCAGCCCAAGATCAGGGCGTAGCTCATGCAATTGTTCCAGATAGCTGTGCGGCATGAATTCAAATGCCTCGACCGCGCCACCGGTTGCGGCCTGCAGTCTGTTCAGTACGCTCAGCGCTTCGGCCAGTGTCGGCACCGCCAGCATTGCCGTTGCATGGGCGCGCGGGGCCGGCACCAGCTTCATCACAGCTGCCGTGATCACCCCAAGCGTGCCCTCGGCTCCGATAAAGAGGTCCTTAAGGTCATAGCCGGAATTGTCTTTGTGCAGTTCGGACATCAGGTTCATCACACGCCCGTCCGCCAGCACTACTTCGACCCCCAAACACAGCGCGCGGGTTGACCCGTATCTGAGAACGTTTGAGCCACCCGCATTGGTAGAAAGCGCCCCGCCAATGGTGGCCGAGCCGCGTGCGCCGAACCATAGCGGGAAATAGAGGTCATGTTGCGCGGCCGCGTCGTGCAGGTTCGACAAGATCACGCCCGCTTCGACAGTGGCGATGCGGCTATCGGCCTGAATGTTGCGGATGCGGTTCATCCGTTCGAGCGACAGCATCAACACACCGTCGGCTCGCGTGGCGCCGGTCAGACCGGTGCGCCCACCGGCCGGGACAACGGTGGTGCCGGTATCGGACGCAAGCCGCAAGATTGCTGCCACCTCATCGCTGGTTTCAGGCCGCAGGACGGCAAGCGGTTCGGCCACATATTTGCCCGTCCAATCGCTGCGGTATGGGGCGGTGTCGTCCCCCGTCAGCACATGGGCGGTGCCCAAAATGCCCCTCAGACGATCAAGGACGGGCATCAAAGCCGGTCCAGCAAGGCCCGGGTCGGCCAGGCATCGGCCGGCAAGCCCAGCCGGGCTTGCTCGGCCTGCACCGCCGCACGGGTCAGCGCCCCGAGGATGCCGTCGATCTTGCCCACGTCGTGCCCGCGGGCGCGCAACTTGGTTTGCAGGCTTTTCATCTGCGCCCCTGAAAGTCCAGCATCCGGGTTGCCCGCATCATAGACCGGCGCGCCTTCAAGGCGGCTGCCAAAATAGGCAGCTGTCGTCACATAGACAAAGCTTTTGTTCCATTCAAAATAGACGCGGAAATTCGGATAAGCCATGAAGGCAGGGCCGTTGCGACCCATCGGCAGCAGAACCGACCCTTTCAGCCCTTGCGTTAACGGACCAGCGCGGCCCTTGACGCCCATCGCCGCCCAATTCGAGATAGGCAGTTCGGTGTTAAGCCCGGTTTTCGACCAGTCCAGCCCCTTCGGCACCGTAATCTCTTGCAGCCACGGCTCCCCAGCCCGCCAGCCAAGGCCCTTGAGCATCTTTGCTCCGCTCATCAGCGCATCTGGGGCTGAGGTTTTCAGCGTCACATGCCCGTCCCCGTCGCCATCCACGCCATTGCGCAAAATGTCCTCGGGCAGCATTTGCACCATGCCTATTTCACCGGCCCAAGCGCCTTTGGTACGGGCTGGGTCGAAATCGCCGCGTTCAAACAGTTCTAGCGCCGCAAATATCTGGGGGCGGAACAGTTCGGGCCTTCTGCAATCATGCGACAGTGTGACAAGGGCGTTCAGCGTGTTGAAATCGCCCTGCACAGCGCCGTAGTCTGTCTCAAGCGCCCAGAAGGCCAGCAAAACGCCCGGGCTGACACCGTAGTCACGGCGGATCCGGTCAAAGACGGACGCATATTTCTGCGCGTTCTTTGCACCGTTCTGCATCCGGTTCTTGCTTATGAGCGAACGCGAGAATTCGATGAAATCCTTGCGAAACACCCCTTGCGACCGGTCCGCCTTTAGCACCGCAGCGTCCTGACGCACCCCTGCAAAGAAGGTTTCGACGTTTTTCGGCCGGTGACCCTGTGCAATGGCGTCGGCCTTCAAATCGGCAACAAAGCCACCAAATGAGCCACCGCAAGCCGAGGCATTCAAGGGCAATAAAGCAAGCGCAACAGCGGCTAGGACAAGGCGCATCATTCTCTCCCATCTAGGCGCTGCCAAACTAACCGAACCGGTGATGCCTGCAATGAGCAATTTCCCGCTTGGTGTACGGTACCCTTAATGTTTGATTAAGCATTGTTGACGATTCTCTATAAAAATAGAGAAAAACCGTAGGATCGGACCGCTAGAGTGGTTCCCTGGGAGGATACATGCGCGTTCTGATCGTCGAAAGTGATCCGAACCTGGGGTGGCTTTGGAAACGCCACCTGGAGCGGTTTTCAACCAATGTCGAGCTTGTCACCGGGCAAGAGGACGCGGTGGCGTTTTTGGAAAATCAGGCCGTAGAAGTGATTGTACTGGATCTGGTATTGACCGAAGGCAGCGCAATCGCTGTGGCCGACTATGCGAGCTACCGGCATCCAACGACCAAGGTCGTATTCGTCACCAACACCAGCTTTTTCTCTGATGGGTCGATCTTCCAGCACATTCCGAACGCCTGTGCCTTTCTGCCCAGCCAGACACCGCCCGAGGATCTGGCCGCCGTGGTTGAACATTACGGTATGGCAGACTGACCGTCAGCCGCGACCGTGCGGGGCGTCGAATTCCAGCACCGGGTTGGTCGGAATTATCCGGTATGGATTGATGGTTTCGTGGCTGTAGTGATAGTGCCGCACGAAGTGATCGAACCGCACGGTGTCCGCTATACCGGGCATCTGATAAAGGTCACGGGTGTAGGCCCAGAGGTTTGGATAGTCGATCAGCCGCCGACGGTTGCATTTGAAATGCAAGTGGTAGACGGGATCAAATCGCACCAGCGTCGGGAAAAGCCGCCAATCCGCCTCGGTTAGTTCGGCGCCCATCAGGTAGCGCTGCTTTGATAGCCGATCCTCCAGCCAGTCGAGCGTGTCAAACAAGGCGCTGACCGCGGCATCATATGGGGCCTGCTTTGTCGCGAACCCAGCTTTGTAAACGCCGTTGTTGACCGTGTCGTAGATCCGCGTGTTCACGGCCTCAATCTCATCTCGGCGGGCTTTCGGCCAAAAGTCGTCTTGATTGCCTGTCAGCCCGTTGAACGCCGAATTGAACATCCGGATTATCTCGGCGCTTTCATTGGACGTAATTGTATTTTGTACGCGGTCCCACAATATCGGCACCGTCACGCGGCCCGAGATTTGTGGATCAGCCCGCAAGTAGATATCGCGCAGATAGGCCAAGTCAAAAAGCGTATCACCGGTGGCACCGGGGAAATCCGTGCCGAATGTCCAGCCATCCTTGAGCATATCGGGATGGACAACCGATACACTGATCAGATCAGTCAAACGCTTTAGGGCACGGAAGATCAATGTCCGGTGTGCCCATGGACAGGCGTAAGACACATATAGATGATATCGCCCGGCCTCGGCTGGAAACCCGCCTGTTCCCGAGGGGCCGGGGGCGCCGTCTGGCGTGATCCAATTGCGAAACGACGTCTGACTGCGTTGAAACGCTCCACCGGTTTCAGTCGTGTCGTACCAGTCGTCTGACCACGTTCCGTTTGTCAGTCTGCCCATTGGTGGCCTCTTCCGGTTTTGTTGATCTGCCCAAACCTATTCGTTTGATGGCCGCACGAATATCAGCAGAGGCGCGGAGCACGGCTGCATTAATGCACAGGTCAATTGTTCTCCATTTAGCGACAAAATGCCGTTAGGGCGATAAATTACATATAAACTTTACAACAGCGTGAAAGGTTAACTTGATTTTAGGTGAGATTGACCCATGCTCGTCGATGGGGGGAAGGTGTGATGACAGACTACTTGCCAAAAGAGGTGCGCGCGGGGCTTGAAGAAGCCAGAAAGCGCGATCTTCGCCGCCGCTCACGGCTGCGTGCCCATGCCGGAGACGAGATTTATCCGATCTTGCGGTTTTGGGAGACGGGTTTTGCGCTTGATGCCGGTGAGGTGCAGCAATTGCGCGGGTTGATCGACATTTATGACGGCACGCGCCATATCTATCAGTCTTTGATCGTTGCGTCAGATGTTGAAGCCGGAGAGCTGATCTGCACGATGAAACGCTCAACCATGGCGCATGATACTGTGCCGCTGGACTATGTGCGCGATGAAAATGCGCCGATTGCCTATTTGACGCGCAGCTGACAGCGACTGATCGCTGAGATGAATGGGTGTCAGGGGCGGATTTCGATTGCCGTTCCTATCGGTGTGATGCGCCAGATCTCTTCAATCTCGGCGTCGGACAATGCGATGCAACCCTCAGTCCAGTCATGGCGCAGCGTGGCTTTGCCAAAGAGGGCGTTGGGTTGGCCATGGATAAAGATGTCGCCCCCCGGGGAATACCCACCGGCGCGTGCACGCGCGATATCGTCATGCTGGGGGTAGTCGAGCCCCAGCGACAGGTGAAAGGCACTGCCAGCGTTCAGCCTGTTGATCCGAAAGTTGCCTTCGGGTGTTTTACCGTCGCCTTGGCGGATTTTGTCGCCCTCAGGCTGAAAGCCTAGCGCCACCTGATAGCTGCGGAGCGGATCACCGTTGCGAAAAACCGTCAGCCGCCGCGCGGATTTCTCGACCAAGATCCGGTCAATTTCGCCCGTCAGGGGCGGGCCTGGGATCGGCGGCGGCACTTCAAAACGGTGTTGATAGAGCGCCAGTGCCCCGAGCATCAGCACAATCAGAACTATGGTTGCCCTAAAAACCCGCCCAAGCCAGATCATTGCAGGTCGCGAAATGCCCTTTGCATCCGTTCAACCGCGTCTTCGATCCGCGACCTTGGCATGCCAAGATTGAAGCGCAGGTAGCTGTCGCCGCCCATGCCGAAAACCGGGCCGGGGCTGGCCGCGATGTTCGCCTCTTCAGCCACCCGCCGCGAAAATTCATCGCGCGACATGCCGGTATCCGCAAAATCCACCCAGGCCAGATAGGTGCCCTGCATCGGCATCATCTTCAATCCCGGGATTGTGGTCATTCCGTCCATAAAGCACCGGGCATTGCCTTCCAGGTAGGCCACAAGCCCATCGACCCACGCTGCCCCATCGGGGGAATAGAGCGCGGGCGTCATGTGCATCGACAAGGAATTGGGCGTAAGCGACAGCTGGCTGATCCGCTTGGCAAAAGGCGCGCGGAGTGCTGCGTCATGGATGATCGCATTGCCGCAATGCATCCCGGCGACGTTGAAGGTTTTCGACGTCGCCGACAGCATGATCAGACGATTTGCAATGGACGGATCCACCAGTGGCATGGCGATGTGTTTTTGCCCCGGAAAAACCAGATCATGATGGATTTCGTCCGAGATCAGGATCAGGTCATGGCGTTTGGCGAAATCGGCCATGCCTTGCAATTCGTCGCGCGTCCAGACCCGGCCGCCGGGGTTGTGCGGCGAACAGAGGATGGCCATCTTTTCTTTGCCGGTCATCTGCGCATCCCAGGCGTCGAAATCCATCGCATAGGCGCCGTCCTGGACCGCAAGCGGGCATTCAACAAGCGCCCGGTCATTGGCGCGGATCACACGGGCAAAGGCGTGGTAGACTGGCGTGAAGATCACCACCCCGTCTCCGGGCTTGGTGTAGGATTCAAGGCAGATGGCCACAGCATTGACCAATCCTTGGGTCGTAAAGATGGCTTGCGCGTCGACGTCCCAGCCGTGCCGTTCCTTCATCCACCATTGGATAGAGCCGTTATAGTCGTCCGGGCCGCCAAAATAGGTGTAGATCCCGCGAGTGTTGAGTTTGGCGACGGTGTCGATCATGCTTTGGGGGGGGCGGAAATCCATGTCGGCCACCCACATCGCCAGCCCATCCTCGGCCGAAACACCCATGGTCTGCTCCATCATGTCCCATTTTTGGGAGTGCTGGCCGCGAAAGTCGATGATCTCGTCGAAACTCATGATGGCTCCTTTTCTGCGGTGGTGACACTAACCATACCGACGGAAGGCGCAAGACCTCTAAGCGCCCCCATTGCACCAAAGCGCCGGTTCGCCTAAATCACGCAAATGACCTTGCGCTCGATCCTGATCCACCCCGACCCGCGGCTGAAAAAGCGTTGCACGCCCGTGACCGACATCACGGATGAGTTGCACATGGCCGCTGCGGATATGTTGGAAACCATGTACGACGCCCCCGGTGTCGGTCTGGCCGGCCCTCAGGTCGGGCTGATGGCCCGCATTCTGGTGATGGATTGCGTGAAGGATCCTGAGGCGAAACCCCGCCCCATGGTGCTGATGAACCCCGAGATTACGTGGGCATCAGAGGATCTGAACACCTATGAAGAGGGCTGCCTGTCCATTCCCGAGCAATATGCAGACGTGACGCGGCCCGCTTCGGTCAATGTCCGCTGGCTTGGCCTTGACGGAAAGACCCATGAGGATTCTTTTGACGGCCTCTGGGCCACATGCGTTCAGCATGAGATTGATCACCTTGAGGGCAAATTGTTCATCGACTACCTGACCCCGCTCAAACGTCAGCTGATCACGCGCAAGATGACCAAGCTCAAGCGTGAACAGGCGCGGGCGTGAGCGTTCGCCCTTTCGTTCCCTATCCCGATCAGCGTCTTCGCACGAAAGCCGATCCTGTCGGCGCGATCAATGAAACCGTACGGATGATTTGGGACGATATGGTGCAAACAATGGATGCCATGCCCGGCTATGGGCTGGCGGCCCCCCAGATCGGCATTATGATGCGCCTTGCGGTCGTTGACTGTTCGGACAAGCGCGGGCAGGCGGTGCTGTTGGCCAACCCCGAGATTTTGCACGCCTCGATCCAGATGCGAAAGCATGAAGAAGCAAGCCCGAACCTGCCCGGTGTCTCGGCCCATATTGAACGTCCGCGTGCGGTTACGGTCCGGTTTCTCAATGAGATGGGCGAAGAGGAAGATCGCGATTTTGTTGGCCTTTGGGCCACCAGCGTGCAGCATCAGATCGACCATCTGAATGGCAAGATGTTCGTGGATCATCTAAGCCCGATGCGCCGCAAGATGCTGATCGCCCGGGCGGATAAGCTGCGCAAATGGGCATGAAGGTTGTGTTCATGGGCACGCCGGATTTTTCGGTTCCGGCGCTTGAGGCCTTGCATCAGACCCATGACATCATCTGTGTCTACTGCCAGCCGCCCCGACCTGCCGGGCGCGGTAAAAAGCCCCGCCCTTCGCCGGTTCAGGCACGGGCCGAAGCATTGGGCCTGCCGGTTCGCCATCCGGTCAGCCTGAAGGATGCGGCGGCGCAAGCTGAGTTTGCGGCGTTGAATGCCGATGTAGCGGTGGTCGTGGCCTATGGGTTGATCTTGCCGCCCGAAGTGCTTTGCGCGCCCGCGCATGGGTGCCTTAACATCCACGCATCCTTGTTGCCGCGCTGGCGCGGCGCTGCGCCCATTCACCGCGCGATCATGGCGGGGGATGCTGAAACCGGTGTCGCCATCATGCAGATGGAGGCAGGGCTTGATACCGGGCCAGTATTGCTAAGCGAAAGCACGCGGATTGGCGCCGAAGAGACCACCGCCGATCTGCATGACCGGTTGTCGGTGATGGGCGCGGGATTGATCCTGAACGCACTGGGCGCGCTTGGGGGTCTGACCCCAATGCCGCAACCAACCGCAGGCGTAACTTACGCGACCAAGATTGCCAAGTCCGAGGCGCGGGTGGATTGGACACGACCCGCGACAGAGGTGGATCGGCTGATCCGGGGCCTGTCGCCCTTTCCCGGTGCGTGGATCGAGATTGAGGGCGAGCGGGTCAAGCTGCTCCGCTCGCGTATGGCGGAAGGGGCGGGCGCGCCGGGTCAGATTCTGGCTGACTTCAAGATTGCGTGCGGCAGCGGTGCGATCGAAGTGGTCGAAGCGCAGCGCGAAGGCAAGCGCCCGATGCCCGCCGCTGAGATCCTGAAAGGGATGCGTCTGCCAGATCATCTGGCCTGAATCGTTTCGCGTATAACTTGATAGATGTTTAAGGTTTTATGTGAAACGCTATAACCCATTCCCCTTGGCCTGCCGCGCCCCCATATTGAGGGCAGAAGGAGACCATATATGCCAATTATCGCCCTTATCATCGTCGGTGCTGCTGCGGGTTTTATCGCGACGCGGCTGATGAAGATCGAAGCAAACATGATCACCACAATCTCGATCGGCGTGCTGGGCGCGCTGTTTGGCGGGTTCGTCTTGCGCCTTATTCTGACGATCACGGGCTGGATGGCCGGGTTCGTCGGTGCGGTGATTGGTGCGATGGTGTTGATCTGGCTGTGGAACACGTACGGGCCGAAAGGCCGTTGATCCGCGCGCGATCTTAACGGCGGGGTGGGCGTGATTTGTAGACCGGCAGACGCCACCCAAGCGCAAGGCTTCCGGCCCTGAGCGCGAGCGTGGCGCCCGCGCATAGCAAAAGCGCCCCACCCGTCGGCAATGCTTGTGCCGCGATCACCGCGACTGCCGCCCCTGCAAATGCGGCCGTGACATAGAGTTCGCCCTGTTTCAGGACCAACGGCACTTCGTTGCACACCACGTCGCGGAGCAGCCCGCCAAGGCAGCCGGTCGCCACCCCCATCAGCAGCACAATTGCCCAATGATGGCCAAGCGACATCGCCACCCCCACACCGGCCGGCACAGCCACCGCTAACGCAAAAGCATCTAGCCATGTCAGCACCGTCAGCCGGCTCTCAAAGAGGTGGGCAGTAAAAAATACCAACACGGACGCTGCCACCGCCACAGCGATGAAACTGGGATCTTCGACCCAAAATATCGGATTTCGATCCAAAAACACATCGCGCAATGTGCCTCCTCCTACAGCGGTCAGGCTGGAGACAAAGGCAAACCCGACGATGTCGAGCTGTGATCGGCTGGCCACCAATGCCCCGGAAAGGGCGAAGATGAAGACCGAGGCATAGTCGAGAAGTTCAAGCAATGTCATCGGCGCGCATCTTCTTCGATGGCTTGAAGGGCGCCATCCCGGCGCGGGCCAACTCGTCAGCACGCTCATTCTCGGCATGACCGGCATGGCCCTTGATCCATTCCCAGGTGACCGTGTGGCGCGCCTGCGCCTCATCCAGCCGCTGCCAAAGATCGACGTTCTTGACCGGCTTCTTGTCAGCCGTCCGCCAGCCGTTGCGTTTCCAGCCATGGATCCATTGGCTGACCCCGTTTTTTACATAGGCGCTGTCGGTGACCACCGTCAGTGTCGAGGCGCGTTGAAGCGCCTCAAGCGCCGAGATTGCTGCCAATAGCTCCATCCGGTTGTTGGTGGTGTCCGCCTCACCGCCCTTTAGGGCGCGTTCGCGGATCACGGTATTGCCGTCGCGCGCGATCAAAAGCGCGCCCCATCCACCGGGGCCTGGGTTGCCCGAACAGGCCCCATCCGTGTAGGCGAAAAGTTCAGCCATGGGCGCGCACCAGAATGAAGGGGTCAGACGTGCCCGCAAGACCGGTTTCCACACCCTCATGCGCGTCGGTCACCGTGAAGCCAGCGGTGTTGAGCAGGTCGGTCAGATCGGTGCGCGTGACGTAAGTATAGCGCCGGTCAAGGGCATCGCGCGCCTCGCCGGTGCCAAGCTTCATGCCGATGTGAAACAGCCCGCCGGGCTTGAGCGCGCGTTTCAGTGCCGCGAGATGGCGCGGCAGCTCGGCCCGCGGAGCGTGCAGCAGCGAGAAATTGGCCCAGATCCCATCATAGATGCCGTCTGCATCAATATCGTCGAAGCTGGCCTGCCGGGCATTGATGGCATGCCGGTCATTGGCAAGCGCCACCATCGCGGCCGAGGCATCGACCGGATCGGGGTCATGCCCTGCGGCGCGCAAGAAAGCCGATGCCGTCGCAGGCCCACAGCCAAGATCAAGCACCCGTGCGCCGTTAGGCAATGCGCTGATAAAGCTTTGCAGATGCCGGTCCGGCGCGGACGCGGCAAAGCGTTCCGCATATTCTGACGCTTGCGCATCATAAACAGCAATGGTGCGTGGATCGCTCATGCGAGGTGCGGCGCGGTGACAAGGCAGGGCAGGGGTGGGACATTCATGATGGTGCCTTAAGCGATTTCGCGCAAAACGCGGGGGACTTTGAATTCAACGGTCTCCTTGGCCGTCTCTACCAGTTCAACGGTGACGCTGAACCTGGCGCGAAAGGCATCAAGAACCTCATTGACCAGAATTTCCGGGGCCGATGCCCCAGCCGTTACGCCAACGGCGGCAGAACCGTCCAGTGCGCGCCAGTCAATGTCGTCGGCCCGCTGCACCAGCTGCGCATAGCCACACCCTGCAGCCCGGCCAACCTCAACCAGCCGCTTGGAATTCGAGGAGTTCGGCGCGCCAATGACCAGGAGCGCGTCAATTTTGGTGGCGATGGCCTTGACCGCTTCTTGCCGGTTGGTTGTGGCGTAGCAGATGTCTTCCTTGTGCGGCCCCACGATTGCCGGGAAACGGGCGCGCAATGCCGTGACGATCGCCGCCGTATCATCCACCGACAGGGTCGTCTGGGTGATATAGGCCAGTTGGTCAGGGTCACGTGGGGTGATCTTCGCCACATCGTCCGGCGTCTCGACCAGCATCACCTCGCCTTCGGGCAACTGACCCATGGTGCCCAGCGTCTCGGGGTGGCCTTCATGGCCGATCATCACCATTTGCAAGCCGTTTTGGTGGTGCCGCTCGGCCTCGATATGCACTTTGGACACAAGGGGGCAGGTGGCATCGACATAGACCATCTCGCGCCGTGCCGCTTCGGCGGGTACCGCCTTGGGCACGCCGTGGGCGGAAAAGATCACAGGGCGGTCCGAGGGCACATCGCTGAGCTCTTCGACGAAGACAGCGCCTTTGGCCCGCAACCCGTCGACCACGAACTTGTTATGCACGATTTCATGGCGCACAAAGACCGGCGCGCCCCATTTTTCCAGCGCCATTTCCACGATCTTGATGGCGCGGTCTACACCGGCGCAAAATCCCCTCGGGGCCGCAAGATAAAGAGTGAGGGGCTGGGGCATCGAACATCTCCTGTCTGCGCAGAGGTAGACCGATCTACCACAGAGGTCCAGTCAGGAGCGTTGCGGGCGCCGCCTTTTCACGCAGCCCGTATGTCTGGGGGCGGATCTGACGCCCCCAGACACGACCTTAGATTTTCTGTGTCTCTTCCACGTCATCGCGGTCAAAACGTGGCTCTCGCTGCGGACGTCCTATGACATCGCGCAACGCGTCCAGCTCGATGAAATTATCGGCCTGGCGCCGCAACTCATCGGCAATCATTGGCGGTTGTGAGCGGATCGTCGAAACGACCGATACGCGAACACCCTGACGCTGAAGGCTTTCGACTAACGGCCTGAAATCCCCGTCTCCGGAAAAAATCACAATGTGATCAACCCGTGGCGCAAGCTCCATCGCATCGACAGCCAGTTCGATGTCCATATTGCCTTTGACTTTTCGGCGCCCCTGACTGTCGGTGTATTCCTTGGCCGGTTTTGTGACCATGGAATAACCGTTGTAGTTCAGCCAATCGACCAGCGGCCTGATCGGTGAATATTCGTCATTTTCCAGAAGTGCGGTGTAGTAAAACGCCCGCAACAACTTTCCGCGCCGCTCAAACTCCTGCCGAAGCAATTTGTAGTCGATGTCGAAACCGAGTGCCTTGGCGGCCGCGTAAAGATTCGAACCATCAATGAACAGCGCAAGCCGTTCGTCCTTGTAGAACATAATTGTTCCTTTCAAAATGTCGCCGCCGGTCACATTCATTCAGTGCTTGGGTGGACAAGCACCATGTGTTAGCGGGTGTTTGCGTAGCACAGGAAATATAAGAGTGTCACGGACTTCGATACCTGTCCAAACGGATAGCGGCGCATTAATCGCAATTGGCGGGAATTGGCCACCCGATCCCGGTCACATTGTCGAGACCATTGTATCAACAATTTGCGACATTGATCAAGAAATTGGCCGTATTGTTTCTGTTTCTCGATTTTACAAGACGCCGGCCTTTCCGGAAGGGGCCGGGCCCGATTTTGTAAATGCCGCAATGCGGGTCGATACCATCCTTGATGTACGCGACTGTTTGGAGCGCTTGCACGGGATCGAGGCGCGTTATGGTCGAGAGCGGCAAAATCGTTGGGGCGCGCGTACGCTTGATCTGGACCTTCTTGCGCTGGGACAGGCCGTGCATCCGGATCCTATTACCCAAAGTGAGTGGCGCAACATGGGCTTTGAGCGGCAAACGCATGAGGCTCCAGATCAGCTAATCCTTCCGCATCCGCGGTTGCAAGACAGGGCTTTCGTGCTGATTCCCCTTGCGGATATCGCGCCCGATTGGCCCCACCCACTGACCAAAGAAACCGTGGCCAGCATGCTCAGTGCGCTGCCAGAGTCCGAGAAAGCGGCAATTTGCCCGCTTTGAGTGGGAAACATCGCTTGTCAAGGGGATTTCAAACGCCTAAATAGCTGGCTCCATATCTCCCAATCCGATTGGAGTTTGCCGATGGCCCGCGTGACGGTTGAAGATTGCGTTGACAAGGTACCGAACCGGTTCGAGCTGGTTATGCTTGCCGCACACCGTGCGCGTGAGATAACGGCGGGTGCGCCGCTGACCATTGACCGCGACAATGACAAAAATCCTGTCGTGTCCTTGCGAGAGATTGCTGATGAGACCCAAGGTGCTGGCGATTTGCGTGAGCGCATGATCGAAAGCAATCAAACTCAGATCGAGGTTGATGAAGCCGAGGATGACGCAATGGCGCTTTTGATGGGGGCAGAAGTAGACCGCCCATCCGAGGATGACATGTCGGAAGAGAAACTGCTTCGGGCGCTGATGGAAGCCCAAGGCCAGGGCTGAGCCCCAATATAGCTGAGGCGCGTGGGACTGGATGATCGACGTCGAAGATCTGATCGCGCTGGTCCGTAACTACAATCCCCGTACCAATGAAGCGCTGATCCGCGCGGCTTATGACTACGGTCTCGAAATGCACGAGGGGCAAACACGCCACTCTGGCGAAGCATATTTTTCCCACCCGGTTGCTGTGGCCGCGATTCTGACGGAGCAACGGCTGGATGATGCTTCGATTATCACTGCATTGCTGCATGATACGATTGAGGACACAAAATCCACCTATAGCGAGGTGACGGCAAAGTTCGGCGAAGAGATCGCCGAACTGGTCGATGGTGTCACAAAGCTGACCAATCTGCAGCTGTCGTCAACCGAGACAAAGCAGTCAGAAAACTTCCGCAAGCTTTTCATGGCAATGTCGAAGGATCTGCGCGTGATCCTGGTCAAATTGGCTGACCGGCTGCACAACATGCGCACGATCAAATCTCTGCCCATCGAAAAGCAGGTTCGCAAAGCGCGCGAGACGATGGATATCTTTGCGCCCCTTGCGGGCCGTATGGGTATGCAATGGATGCGCGAGGAGCTGGAGGATCTGTCATTCCGGGTTCTCAATCTTGAAGCGCGATCCTCGATCATTCGCCGTTTCATCACGCTTCAGAAAGAAACCGGAGATGTGATTCACAAGATTACAGCCGATATCCGGCTGGAGCTTGAGAAAGAAAGCATCGAAGCGGATGTTTTCGGCAGGGCGAAGAAGCCGTATTCGATCTGGCGGAAGATGCAAGAAAAGCAACTGGCGTTTTCAAGGCTTTCCGACATCTACGGATTTCGCGTGATTTGTCAGACGGAATCCGACTGCTACAGAATTCTCGGGGCGATACACCGCCGGTGGCGGGCTGTGCCGGGCCGGTTCAAGGACTATATCAGCCAGCCGAAATCAAACGGTTACCGTTCCATCCACACCACTGTGTCGGGGCGTGATGGTAAGCGCGTTGAGGTGCAGATCCGTACCCGTCAGATGCATGAAGTCGCCGAAGCTGGTGTGGCTGCGCACTGGTCATACCGGGACGGGATTCGCGCAAAGAACCCTTTTGCCGTTGATCCGGCAAAGTGGATCGCCACCCTGACCGAGCGCTTTGACAGTGGCGAAGACCATGACGAGTTTCTGGAAAACGTGAAGCTTGAAATGTATTCCGATCAGGTCTTCTGTTTCACGCCAAAGGGCGATGTGGTTCAGTTGCCCAAAGGGGCAACCCCGATTGATTTCGCCTATTCGATCCATACGCGCATTGGCAATTCCTGTGTTGGTGCCAAGGTTGACGGCATTCGTGTGCCGCTTTGGACCCGGCTTAAAAACGGGCAGTCGGTCGAAGTCATTACCGCAACCGGCCAGCGCCCGCAGGTTACCTGGATTGATATTGTGGTCACGGGGCGCGCGAAATCTGCAATTCGCCGCTCACTGCGTGAAGAAGATCGGGACCGCTTTGTGAAACTTGGTCAGGAACTGGCCCGCGTGGCGTTTGAACATATAGGACGCAAGGCAACCGAAAAAGCATTGCGAACAGCGGCTAAGACACTTGGTTTGCCCAACGAGTCGGAGGTGCTTGCGCGCTTGGGGTCGGCTGAACTTTCGGCGCGCGAAGTGATTGAAGCGATCTATCCTGAACTAGCCTCTGGCCATTCCATGGAGGAAGTTGATGCCCGCCGTCCGGTCGTGGGCTTGACGGCTGACCAGTCGTTCCGGCGCGCGAATTGCTGTCAGCCGGTGCCCGGTGAGCGCATCGTCGGTATCACCTACCGTGGGCAGGGTGTGATTGTGCACGCCATCGATTGTCCGGCTCTGGCCGAACTTGAAGAACAGCCTGCCCGTTGGGTTGACCTGCAATGGCATTCGGGTCGTCACGCGCCGGTCCATACGATCAGCCTGAATATCACGATTGCCAATGATGCGGGCGTTCTGGGCCGCATTTGCACCCTTGTCGGCGAGCAAAAAGCCAATATATCAGATCTAACTTTCGTCGACCGAAAGCCTGATTTTTACCGTCTTATTGTGGAAGTTGACGTAAGGGATGCAGAACATCTGCACATGGTGCTGACGGCGTTAGAAGCCGAAAGCGATGTGGCGCAGGTGGAGCGCTACCGTGATCTGGCGCGCAAGCCCTGACGGGCGGGAAGGGAAGCTGAGTTGGTTTTTAAGCGTCGCACACCAAGATCCTATTTGAGGATCTTAGCCGAGGCCTTGTGGCCGCGCGGTGGCTGGACGCGTGCGTTTCACTACGTAAAACATCGGGTCAAGCGGTTGCCGGATGACCCGCACCGGATCGCGCGGGGCGTGGCCGCTGGTGTCTTTACCAGCTTCACGCCCTTGTTTGGGTTTCATTTTGTCACCGCATTTTTGGTGGCGCGCCTTTTGCGCGGCAACATTCTATCAGCGATTTTGGCGACCTTCTTCGGTAACCCGCTAACGTTTCCAATCGTCGCGTTTACCTCGATGAAACTGGGCCACCTGATCCTTGGCACCACCTTCGATGAGACCGAGCATGCCACGATCTTTGGCAAGTTTATGGGCGCGGGGCTGGATCTGAAGCGCAACTTCTTTGCGATGTTTACGGATGCGACCCCGCATTGGGGCAACCTCTACAACTTCTATAATGAAATCTTTCTGCCCTATCTGGTGGGTGGCATTCTGCCCGGGCTGGCTGCCGGTGCGGTCGCGTACTATCTATCCGCGCCGCTGATTTCGGCTTACCAAAAGCGCCGCCGCAAAAAGCTGAAAGAACGGTTTGATAAACTCCGGGCAAGACTGCAGGCCCGCGTGGCCGAGCGGCCCGAAAAAGGCTAAAACTGAATTGTAACGGTGACGATTCTGTCGTTCACCCCTGCGTCTGGCTGGTCTAAGCTTGCTGTAATGCAAGATATTAAGGAGTGCTAGGCTTGGAATATCTGCGGCTTGGTGTGAATATTGACCACGTGGCAACGGTGCGCAACGCGCGCGGTTCGGCCTATCCAGATCCGGTCCGTGCAGCGAAACTGGCTGAGGCTGCTGGCGCTGACGGCATCACAGCCCATCTTCGCGAAGACCGCCGCCATATCACAGATGCTGATATCGAGCGGCTGGTCGAAGCCCTTTCTGTTCCTTTGAACTTTGAGATGGCCGCGACGGAAGAAATGCAGCGCATTGCCTTGCGTCACAAACCTCATGCCGTTTGCATCGTCCCTGAAAAGCGCGAAGAGCGCACGACAGAGGGCGGCTTGGAAGTCGCGCGTGAGGAAAACCGGCTGGCCCATTTCATCGCACCGCTGCGCGATGCCGGATGCCGGGTGTCGATATTCATTGCAGCCGAGCCTGCCCAGATCGAAGCGGCCGCCCGAATAGGTGCGACCATTGTCGAGCTGCATACCGGTGCCTATTGCGATCTGCATGCCGAGGGCCGCCTTGCAGAACGTGACGATGAATTCGAACGGTTGCGCAGCATGTCGTCCTTTGCCCACTCGCTGGGGTTAGAAGTTCATGCCGGTCACGGTCTGACATTTGACACCGTAGCCCCAATCGCCGCCTTTGCTGAGGTTCGCGAGCTGAACATCGGTCATTTTCTGATCGGAGAGGCAATCTTTACAGGTCTGGGCCCCGCCATAGCCGAGATGCGGCGCTTGATGGATGAAGCGCGCGGATGATTACGCCTGAATTCGTCGCAATCTACTTCGCATGGCTCTTGGCCGGCGCGTCGCCCGGCCCCGCCACGATGGGTATTGCCGGTACAGCAATGACGTCTGGTCGGATGTCCGCGCTGGCTTTTGCATTCGGAATACTTGCGGGATCAGCCACTTGGGGAATTGCCGCCGCGCTTGGGCTGTCAGCGGTTATGTTGGCCAACGCCTGGTTGTTCGACATGATCCGTTACGCTGGCGCCGTCTACTTGGGCTGGTTGGCATTCAAGGCCCTGAAGAGTGGTTTGAATCCGGGGCGAACTGCCATTGGGAGGCCGTTTTCAGGTTCATTTCGAACGCTCTTTGCAAAGGGTATGGCCATTCACCTGACCAACCCAAAAGCGATCCTCAGCTGGGGGTCGATATATGCGATTATCGCACCGGCTGACGCGACGCCTGCAAATCTGATTACCTATTTCTGTCTGCTCTATGCGGTCTCGATTGTTGTGTTTATCGGCTATGCGTTTTTGTTTTCGTCAGAGCGTATGGTGCGTGGATATGCCCGTGCGCAGCGCTGGTTCGACTTCGCATTTGCTGGTTTTTTCGGGTTTGCGAGCTTTAAGATTCTGACCGCGCGGCTGACATGATCCTTGGCATCGGCACGGATCTTGCGAATATCGAGCGGATTGCGGCAACCCTTGAACGGTTTGGCGACCGGTTTCGAAACCGCGTTTTTACCGAAGTCGAACAAAGCAAGGCCGAACGCCGCAAGGACGTGGCAGGTACTTACGCGAAAAGATGGGCGGCCAAGGAGGCGTGCTCAAAAGCGCTTGGAACCGGTCTGCGTATGGGCATTTCTTGGAAGGACATGGCCGTCACCAACCTGTCCAGTGGCCAGCCGGTCATGCATCTGTCGGGTTGGGCAGCAGATCGCCTGGCGTCGATGACCCCCGAAGGATGTGAGGCGATTGTTCATGTGACACTTACCGATGATCATCCGTGGGCACAGGCCTTTGTGGTGATCGAAGCGCGCCCTTTGTCGCCCGAAAGCCTTTGAAAACTTGACTCCCCGCTTTGCGGCGATCATGTAGCCCACGAGCAGTACCAAGGGGCACAGATCATCATGGCCACAGAGGCAAAAGAAGGCATCGTTGAGACCGTAAAGACAGTGGTCTACGCGCTTCTGATCGCGGGCGTATTCAGAACGCTGTTTTACCAGCCATTCTGGATCCCCTCAGGATCCATGAAAGAAACACTGTTGATCGGCGACTTTCTATTCGTCAATAAGATGGCCTACGGCTATTCGCGCTATTCATGCCCATTTGCAGCCTGCCCGATCACTGGAAGGCTGTTTACAGCCGAACCTGAGCGCGGAGATGTTGTGGTCTTTCGTCACCCCGCCAATGGCGCTGATTTCATCAAGCGCCTGATCGGTCTGCCCGGCGATACGGTGCAGGTCAAAGACGGTATTGTGTGGTTGAACGGTCAGCCGGTGCCGCAGGTTGATGACGGGATGTTTGAAGAGCTAATGGAGCCACAAGGCTCGCAGCGCAATACACCGCAATGTGCCAATGAGCCTGTAGGGCGGGGCGGCATGTGCATCAAGGAACGCAAGATAGAGACGCTGCCAAACGGGGTTTCGCACAGTGTCCTCAATATTCGCAACGGGCCAGCCGATAATACGCCGCTTTATACAGTGCCGGATGGGAACTATTTCTTTATGGGCGATAACCGTGACAACAGTCAGGACAGTCGTTACCCGCTTCCGCGTGGCGTTGGCTTCCTGCCCGCTGAATATCTGATCGGCCGGGCTGACCGGATCATGTTTTCGTCGGCTGGTAGCTCGCTTTTTTACTTCTGGACGTGGCGGTCAGACCGTTTCTTCAAGGCGGTTGAGTGAAGCTCGCGGCCGATCTTGCCGCGTTCGCGGCCCGGATCGGGCATGAATTCGTGCGCCCGGAGCTGCTGATCCGGGCGGTGACACATGCGTCGATCTCTACGCCCACGCGACCGGACAACCAGCGACTGGAATTTCTGGGCGACCGTGTTCTTGGCCTGGTGATGGCCGAAGCGCTTTTGGGCGCTGACAAGACCGCAACCGAAGGCCAGCTTGCCCCAAGGTTCAATGCGCTTGTGCGCAAGGAAACCTGCGCCGATGTTGCCCGTGAAGTGGCGCTGGGCGATGTGTTGAAACTGGGCCGGTCTGAGATGATGTCCGGCGGGCGGCGCAAAGAGGCACTGCTGGGCGACGCGCTTGAGGCCGTGATCGCGGCTGTCTATCTTGACGGCGGGTTCGAGGCGGCACGGGCGGTGATATTGCGCCTTTGGGTCAAACGCATCGGCGAAGTTGATGCCGATGCCCGCGATGCCAAGACCAGTTTGCAAGAATGGGCACAGGCGCGTGGGTTGACGCCTCCGCTCTACACCGAGATTGGTCGCACCGGGCCGGATCATCAACCGGTCTTTACTGTCGAGGCCCGCCTGTCGACGGGTGTTACAGAACTGGCCAAAGCCGGATCAAAAAGGCAGGCTGAACAGGCCGCTGCAAAGGCGCTACTGGCGCGAATGGAGACATTGGATGACTGACGCAACACGGGCCGGGTTTGTTGCCCTGATAGGCGAGCCGAATGCCGGAAAATCGACGTTGCTGAACAAAATGGTCGGGGCCAAGGTCTCGATCGTCACCCATAAAGTACAAACGACCCGCGCCCGCATCCGCGGCATCGCGATGGAAGGTGATGCACAGATCGTGTTTGTCGATACGCCGGGCCTGTTTCGTCCGCGCCGAAGGTTGGACCGGGCCATGGTTGCGGCGGCCTGGGGCGGGGCGGCTGATGCAGATATCGTGGTGCTGCTGATCGAGGCGAACCGGGGCCTGACCGAAGGTGCCAAGGCCATTCTTGAGGCACTGAATGAACACGTCGGAAAAGGCCAGCGCATCGCGCTTGCGATCAACAAGATTGACAAGGTCAAGGCCGAAGTGCTGTTGGCCCTGACTGAGCAGATGAACGCGGCCTACCCGTTTGAGCAGACTTTCATGATCTCGGCCGAACGTGGGCACGGCGTGCAGCATCTGAAAGAATGGCTGGGCGCACAGCTGCCTGCCGGTCCGTGGTTTTATCCCGAAGATCAGATCGCGGATCTGCCGATGCGAATGATTGCCGCTGAAATCACCCGCGAAAAGTTGACGCTGCGCTTGCATGAAGAATTGCCCTACCAGCTAACTGTCGAGACCGAGAGCTGGGAAGACAAACCAGATGGATCTGCGCGCATTGACCAGTTGATCTATGTCGGGCGTGACGGGCACAAGGGCATTGTTCTGGGCCATAAGGGCGAGACGATCAAAGCCGTCGGTCAGGCGGCGCGTGTTGAGTTGATGGAGTTCCTTGGCCGCCCGGTGCACCTGTTCTTGCAAGTAAAAGTGCGGCCGAACTGGCTTGAGGACCGCGAACGGTACACGGAAATGGGGCTTGATTTCAAGGATGGCGACTGAGCCGCGACTGACCGCAGACTTTTGGGTGCGCGCCTATCTTGCCCGGCTGCAAGCGGCGCATATTCCCGCCTATATCACCGCCAAGGGCGATCCAACCGCCGGTGCGGTTCTGGTGAAGCTCGCAACACTTGATGGCAAGGCACAGCTTTTCCAACGCAGTTTTGATCTGATGACGGGCGCGCGGGCGTGGGTGGTTCTGATTGAAGGTGGCGAGGCGGATGTAGATGGGGCCATCTTGCGCCAGCGCCGCACCGATCCTGACCTATGGGTGATTGAAATCGAAAGCCGCGATGGCCAGAGCTTGCTTGAGGAAGACGGTCTGAAAAGCTAAAGCGCTTTTGGTTTCGCTACGCCCCAAGCACGCAAGGTGTGGAATGGACATTCTTGCCTCCGGCGGGGATATTTCTGCCAAGTGGAAGGGATGGCCGATGGACTGGCGGGACCAGGGTGTGCTTTTGTCGGTGCGTGGGCACGGTGAAAATGCCGCTATTGTCGAGGTGTTTACCGTTGGCCACGGCCGCCACGCTGGTGTCGTGCGCGGCGGCGCATCGCGCAAAATCGCACCGATCTTACAGCCCGGTGCCCAGCTTGATGTCACGTGGCGCGGGCGGCTTGAGGAGCATATTGGCAGCTTCACCGTTGAACCGGTGCAGTCCCGGGCAGGGATGCTTTCGGACCGCTTGGCGCTTGCGGGGTTGAATGCCGTCTGTGCGATTTTGCATTTCGCCCTGCCGGAGCGCGAACCGCACCCCACCCTTTATGCAGCCTCCACCGCCCTTCTTGATGCTATGGAGGCGGCGCCGGACTGGCCGCTGGCCTATCTGCGCTGGGAGCTTATGGTGCTGGAAGATCTGGGCTACGGGCTGGATCTGGGGTCCTGTGCCGTCACCGGCAGCCGCGAAGACCTGGCCTATGTCAGCCCGAAATCCGGGCGCGCGGTATCACGCGCCGCCGCAGGCAAATGGGTGGACCGGTTGTTACCCTTGCCCGGCTGTCTTTTGGGGCAGGGCCCGGCGCTTGGGGCCGAACTGGCCGACGGGTTGCGTATCACTGGCCATTTTCTGGAAAACCGGCTGGCTCATGACCTGCGCGGTCGCCCTTTGCCAGAGGCGCGCAACCGGTTCGTCGCCATGCTGACCCGTCAGAGCGGATCCGGAACCCGGTGAAAGATCATCTCGCGCCCTTCCGGCGTGGACAGGATCAACACATCGCCCTGCACCTCGGCAAGGGTCATTGCTTGGAGTGCTTGGAAATAGTCCGATTCAGCGGCCATATCCGGGCAGGCGCGCTTGGTCGATAAAATCCGCTCGGCACGAAACCATGGATAGGGTGCGGTTTGCTTGCCGCCGAAGCGATTGCAAGGGCCAGCGCCGGTGATGCGCCCGGCAGCTTCAAAGCGCAAATATCCGATCGCGCCGAATTTCACCCCATCGAGCTGAACCAGCTGCCAAGCGCCATCCCCGGCCCCATAGCCTGCAACTGTTTCATCCCCTGCGAGAAAGGTGAAGGGCTTGGCGATGGTTTCGCTCACAGGCCCGGCTCTGCCGATACCGCCGATTAAGACAAGAAGGGGAATAAGGGCGAGAGGGCGCATGCCGACAGTTGGCCCGATCTTCAAATGCCTGACAAGGTAAAATATGGGCAGTGCTTCAATCCGACATGCCAAGGTCGGTAAATGTCGCGACGGATCAGGCGTTAGCGGGGCTTCTGGGCAGTGGAGGCCCGATGATAAGTCGCTATATACCCGAAAACCTGCGCCATGCCCCCGTTCCGGGCGTGAAGGGCTTTGCCATTCTGAACGGGATCGAGGCATCGCTGCGCGGCTTGCTGATCTCGATCTGGCCGCTTGTTCTCTACCGCGCGCTGGCCGAAGACGCGGCCGCTGTCAGCCTTATTTACCTTATGGCTGGGGTCATCTCTTTGGCATGGGGGTTGATGGTGCCGTGGATCAGCCGCTTCATTCCCCGGCGCTGGGTCTATACCGGCGGCGTTGGCTTTTATCTGATCGGTTGCGTCTTCGCAGTGATCGGCGGGCCGATCCTGATCCCGATGGCACTGGTGGCGATGAGCCTTGCGACCGTGACGGTATTCATCTGCACCAACGCCTATGTGATGGATTACATCACTCGGCATGAACTGGGCCGGGGTGAGACGTTGAAACTGCTTTACGCCGCGGCGTCCTGGGCGGTCGGGCCGGTGATCGGCGTCCTGTTATGGAAATACTGGGAACCTCTTCCTTTTATCGTCGGGGGCGGCTTTGCCACAGCCCTGTTGGCGATGTTCTGGTATCTCAGACTTGGAAACGGCAAACTGATCACCCGCGCCCGGGCACCGGCGACGAACCCTCTGGCCTATCTTGGCCGCTTCTTCCGCCAGCCGCGGTTGATTGCGGGCTGGTTTTTCGCGGTGCTGCGGTCGGCCGGATGGTGGGTCTATGTTGTCTACTTGCCAATCTTCTGCATTGAGGCGGGGTTGGGCGACCAGGTGGCAAGTGTGGCGTTCTCGGTGTCGAACACCTTCCTGTTCCTGTCGCCATTCATGCTGAGCTGGATGCAGAAGCGGGGCCTGAGACGGGCGATCCGGGTGTCATTTGCTGCCTGTGGTGCTTGCTTTCTCATAGCGGCCTTCGGTCAGGTATGGCCGCCGATTGCGGTCGTGGCGCTTTTTGTGGCCTCGGTGTTTCTCGTCATGCTCGACACGTTCGGCGGCTTGCCGTTCCTGATGGCGGTCAAGCCTGCCGAGCGCACCGAGATGTCGGCGGTTTATTCAAGTTTTCGTGACGTGTCGGGCATTGTCACGCCGGGCGTGGCCTGGCTGGTGTTGCTGGTGGCGCCGATTGCCGGGGTCTTCGGGGCGGCGGCCGCAGGGCTGGGCGCGATGACATTTGTCGCAGCGCGGCTGCATCCACGGCTTGGGGAGCGGCGCAAAACGGCTCCGGATCAGGCTGCCTGACCTTCGGGTGCCATGGGTATCATTGGCCCGTCGGGCCCACTTTAAGCTGGGATTGTTGCTAGCCCAGCAACCGCCGCGCGATGACCTGCGCCTGTATTTCCGCCGCGCCTTCGAAGATATTGAGGATGCGGGCATCGCAGAGGATGCGGCTGATCTGATATTCCAACGCAAAACCGTTGCCGCCGTGGATCTGCAGAGCATTGTCCGCTGCCGCCCAGGCCACGCGGGCGCCAAGAAGCTTGGCCATGCCGGCCTCAAGATCGCAGCGTTTGTCATGATCTTTCTGCCAGGCGGAGTGATAGGTCAGCTGCCGCGCGACCATGATCTCAACCGCCATCATGGCAAGCTTGTCCGCCACACGCGGAAATTCGATCAGGCTTTTGCCGAACTGCTTGCGGTCCTCGGCATACTTCATGCCGGTTTCGAGCGCCGATTGGGCCACACCGATGGCGCGGGCGGCGGTCTGGATGCGCGCACTTTCAAAGGTCTGCATAAGCTGCTTGAAGCCTTGCCCCGGCACGCCGCCCAAAAGGTTTTCGCCCTTTACCTTGAACCCGTCAAAGCCAAGCTCGTATTCCTTCATGCCGCGGTAGCCGAGCACTTCGATTTCACCGCCGCTCATGCCGGGGGTGGGGAAGGGCTCGGCGTCGGTGCCGGGTGTCTTTTCGGCAAGGAACATCGACAAACCACGGTAATCGGTCGTCTCGGTGTCGGTCCGGGCCAGCAGTGTCATCACATGGGTGCGCGCCGCGTGCGTGATCCAGGTCTTGTTGCCGGTGACGGTCCAGTCCTCACCATCTTTCACCGCGCGGGTACGAAGACTGCCAAGGTCCGACCCGGTATTCGGCTCGGTAAAGACAGCCGTTGGTAGAATTTCGCCCGATGCCAGTTTCGGCAACCACTGGGCCATTTGGTCCGGCGTGCCGCCACAAAGAATGAGTTCAGCGGCAATTTCCGACCGTGTGCCAAGAGAGCCCACACCTATGTAGCCGCGTGACAGTTCTTCAGAGACAACCACCATCGAGGCCTTGGACAGGCCAAGCCCGCCGAATTCTTCGGGAATGGTAAGGCCGAAAACACCCATCTCGGCCAGTTCGGTGATAACCTCCATCGGGATCAGCTCATCCTTCAGGTGCCAACTATGGGCATTGGGCACCACCCGTTCTTCGGCGTAGCGGCGAAACTGTTCGCGGATCATCTCCAGCTCATCATCCAGGCCCGAGACGCCGAATGTCGCGCGGCCGTGATTTTCCCGCATCAGGGCAACAAGCCGCGCGCGTGCGGCCGGGCTGTTGGCCGATGCAATAAGCGTGGCGGCCGACCCTTTGGGCGTCCACGTCACCTGCAGATCACCCAAGCGCGCCATTTCGCCCTGACTCATGGGAATGCCGCCACTGATCTGGGCGAGATACTCGCCAAACCCGATCTGAAGCAAAAGCTGCTCCATCTCGCCGAAATGGCCGGTGCCTTGAATGCGAACGGCCCAACTGTGCATCTGACGCAGGGCTTCGACATAGGTTGCAAGCCAAGACAGGGCGTGGGCCGCGTGCTGATGCGTTTCGAGCGCAGCGGCGGATAGTTTTCCATCGGCGTCGACAGCGGCCCGCAGCGTTTTCGTGGCCTGGTCCAGCAAATCGGTGACTTGCGGCAACGCGGCTTCGCATAGACCGAGCAGATCAGGAAGCATAGCTGTCTGAGGCATTTCCAAACCGTCATGTGCCATATCCGGCCTCCTTTTCTGCGACTGCATTGTCCTACCTATTTCGCGACTGCAGCGCAATATTAATTCGATTGTTCCGCCCGGATCGCACGAAAGTGTCGCGGCGGAAATCTCAATGCGGAGCGTGTTGGATCAGGTTATATGTGCCCGAAAGGAGCATCTGTCGATGTTTGGACTGGACCTGTCGATTTTACTCATTGCTATGGCGATCACGGTTTTCGCCAGCATTGTCAAAGGCGCCGTGGGTTTTGCGATGCCGATGATCATGATCTCAGGTCTGGCTTCATTTCTTCCGGCGGATCAGGCTCTGGCGGCTTTGATTTTGCCGACACTGGCCAGCAATCTGGCGCAGGCATTGCGTCAAGGCTGGGCTGCGGCGCTGGCGACGGCAAAGGAATACTGGCGTCTTTTGGTAACGCTCTGCCTTGTGATCTTGGCAGCAGCGCAGCTTGTCCCGGTGCTTCCGCAAGCGGTGCTGTTGATTACGCTCGGCGTATCTATCGTGGCCTTTGCGATAAGCCAGCTTGCGGGGTGGCAGCTTCGGTTTCCGGCCAAAAGTCGTGGCCGGGCTGAAGTTGTAACCGGTGTCGTCGGTGGCTTTTTCGGTGGTATCTCGGGCGTTTGGGGTCCGCCTACAATTGCGCTTCTAATCTCTCTGGATGTTGACAAGCGTGAGAATGTAAGAGTGCAGGGTGTTGTCTACCTGATCGGTTCTGCAATGCTATTGGTGGGCCACTTGGGATCCGGGATTATCAATCGGGAAACACTGCCGTTGTCGATCTTCTTGGTGTTTCCGGTCATCATCGGCCTCTACGCCGGTTTTGCCGTCCACGATCGGCTTGATGCGGTTCGCTTCAGACGTTGGACCTTGATCGTTCTTACGATTACCGGACTCAATCTGATCCGGCGCGCTTTGACACTTTAATGCGGTATCAAGATATGTTGAGGGAGCGGGGCAGGCCCCGCACCGTCAGGTGTCAGCCAATTGCAGCCGCGCGTACATCATCGTTGATGAAGGGCACATATTGCGAAAAGTTGTCGGCAAACATGTTCACAAGCTTTTGTGCCTGCGCATCATAGGCTGCGGCATCAAACCAGGTGCGGCGCGGATCCAGTAAACTACCTTCAACGCCCGGCACGGCGACCGGCACTTCAAAGCCGAAGTTCGGATCCTTGCGGAAGCTCACATCATTCAGCGACCCGTCGAGGGCGGCCGCCAGCAACGCGCGCGTGGCCTTGATCGGCATCCGCTGACCCGTGCCATAAGCGCCGCCGGTCCACCCGGTATTGACCAGCCAGCAGGTTGAACCGTGCCGCGCGATTTTCTCTTGCAAGAGCTTGCCATACACTTCCGGCCGGCGCGGCATGAAAGGGGCTCCGAAGCAGGTCGAGAAGGTCGGCTGCGGTTCTGTCACGCCTCGTTCGGTGCCAGCAACCTTCGATGTAAAGCCCGACAGGAAGTGATACATTGCCTGGCTTGGCGTCAGCCGCGCGATGGGCGGCAACACGCCAAATGCGTCGCAGGTCAACATGATGATGTTTTTCGGGTGGCCGCCAAGTGAGGTTTCGGACGCATTTGAAATGGCATCCAACGGATAGGCCACTCGCGTGTTCGCCGTCAGGCTGTCATCGTCGAAATCCAGCTCAAGCGTCTCGGGGTCAAAGATCATGTTTTCGACCACCGATGCAAACCGATGTGTGGTTGCATATATCTCGGGTTCGGCTTCGCGGGACAAATTGATGGTCTTGGCATAACAGCCACCTTCAAAATTGAAGGTGCCTTTTTCCGACCAACCATGCTCGTCGTCCCCGATCAATGTGCGCGCCGGGTCGGCTGAAAGCGTGGTCTTGCCTGTCCCCGAAAGGCCGAAGAAAACCGCGGTGTCTTCGGGATTGCCGATGGCGTGATTGGCTGAGCAATGCATGGCCATCACGTCTTTGCCGGGCAGTATGTAGTTCAGCAATGTGAAGACCGACTTCTTATTCTCGCCTGCGTAGGCTGTGTTGGCGATTAAGATCAGCTTCTTTTCAAAGTTCATCGCAATCACAGTGTCAGACCGGCAGCCGTGGCGGGCCGGATCAGCTTGGAAGCTGGGGCAATTGATGATCGTGAATTCTGGGCTAAAAACGTCCAGCTCATCCCGTTCAGGCCGACGCAGGAGGTGGCGAATAAAAAGTCCGTGCCATGCAAGTTCCGTTACAACCCGCACGTCAAGCCGGTGCTCTGGATCTGCGCCAGCGTAAAGGTCCTGCACAAAATACTCGCGGCCCTTCATGTGATCAAGCAAGTCGGCATGCAGCCTGTCGAATGCGTCCGGCTCCATCGGCGCATTGTTTTCCCACCAGATCGTATCTTCGACCGAGGGCGTGCGGACCACACACTTATCCTTGGGCGACCGGCCAGTGAATTTGCCTGTCGTTGCCAGAAAGGCTCCACCCTTACCCAAGGTGCCTTCGTCGCGTTTCAATGCCGCCTCGACCAGCGCAGGCTCGACATAATTGTAGTAAACGCGGCTGAGCCCCTCGATCCCCTGATCTTCCAAGCGTTGTGTAGGGTTCACCCGTCCATCGGTCATCTGTTAGCTCCCGTTGCCGTCTCGCGGCGATTGCTGGGTTCAAAAGACGCACGCCCAACCTGTATTGGGCGCCGGTCGGCCCCCAGACCGGGGTCGGCACGAGTGCTATAACATGCTGCTAGAAGCTTGGAACAGAAGGGTTAGTTCGGTTAGCGCCATCATGGCCGGTTTAGCGCAAACATGATGATTATGGGGGGTGCGAATTGGCAACGATACGCAAAAGTGAGGCAAATTAGTCAAACCTTCGGTTTTTTCGGCCCATCTGATTCGGTGTGATAGAGTGATTCGCATATTGCAGTTGCTTCTACACACCGAAATATAGAGAATGCAGTCAAAACAAAGACAAACAGAGCAGAACAAGGAAGGCACACATGTCGAGGATCGCATTGGTCGATGACGACAGGAATATCCTGACGTCCGTCTCAATGACCTTAGAAGCCGAAGGCTTTGAGGTCGAGACTTACAACGACGGGCAATCTGCCCTGGAAGCCTTTAACAAACGCCTGCCCGATATGGCCGTTTTGGATATTAAGATGCCCAGAATGGACGGGATGGATCTGTTGCAGCGCCTGCGCCAGAAAACCTCCATGCCGGTTATCTTCCTGACCTCAAAAGATGATGAGATCGACGAAGTCCTTGGACTGCGCATGGGCGCTGACGACTATGTCAAAAAACCCTTCTCGCAGCGCCTTTTGGTCGAACGCATCCGTGCTTTGCTGCGCCGCCAGGAGGCGATTGCGTCAGGGGAAGTTGCGACAACCGAAGAAACCAAGATCATGACCCGCGGCAGTCTGGTGATGGATCCTTTGCGCCATTCGGTCAGCTGGAAAAGCCGTGACGTCGCCCTGACGGTCACTGAATTCTTGCTGTTGCAAGCGCTGGCGCAGCGTCCGGGATTCGTGAAAAGCCGGGACCAGCTGATGGATGTGGCCTACGACGACCAAGTTTATGTCGATGATCGCACCATTGACAGCCATATCAAGAGATTGCGCAAGAAGATGCGGACAGTTGACGATGACTTTTCGGCAATCGAGACACTCTATGGTATCGGGTACCGCTACAACGAAGAATGACATTTGCGTCGAGGATCAGCTTGCGCGACCAAAAAACATCACGCCGCGCGGACGTGGTCCTGGGTGAGGACTGGACCGCACCGGAAGGGCTAGTTGATTCCGAGCTTCGCGCAGGGCGTGAAAGGCGTGGGTTCATTTCTCTGAACCGTTCACCGCTGGCCAGAAAAATCATCACCTTCAATCTGATGGCGATGATCGTGCTTGTGGCTGGTGTTTTGTATCTTAACCCATTTCGCGACAGTTTGGTGCTGCAGCGTGAAAGCGGGCTGGTCGCTGAAGCACAGATTATTGCAGATGTGTTTGAGGCCCAGATGCCGTCGGGCACCCCGGTCAATCTGGCCACGGGCGACGGCATTAACATTCACACGACCGCCGCGGGGATTGAGCTGCCGGACGGGGCGGAGCTGTTCGTATTCGACACAACAGAACAGCTGCTTCTCTCTACCGTCGGTATGGAGCGTCCGGCGCCCGAAGTCGTTGAAGGTCTGCAAAGAGACCGACGCTCGACCCTGATCACGGATATCCTGAACTCGGTCTGGGAAGGCATCGCCAGCCTACTTGCGCCTGAAAACGCCGAAGGCCCCGCCGTTGAAACCGAGGCGATGGCGCGCGAATTGGTATCACGTGCCTTAAGCGGCGAGACCAGCATCCGGACGGGCCGCGACCCTGCCGGTGAGGCGATATTCACCGTGGCCACCCCGATCCGACTTGATGGCAGTGTTGTCGGAGTGATCGCGATCACCTCGGTTGCAGGCGAGATCGATCAGCTTGTTCGGGTGGAGCGTGAGCAGGTCTTGCAGATGTTCGTGATCGCGATTGTGGTTTCCATTGGTCTTTCACTGGTGCTGGCATCGACGATTGCAAATCCGCTTTCAGATCTTGCAGCCGCAGCAGAACTTGGCCGGGACAAGAACGCCAGAAAGATGAGCCCCAGCCGGGTCCGCATTCCGGATCTGACGGCACGCCCCGATGAGATTGGGCGCCTGTCCGGCGCCATGCGCGGGATGGTGGCCGCTCTTTACGAGCGTATCGAGTCAAACGAGCAATTTGCCGCAGACGTTGCGCATGAAATCAAGAACCCGCTGGCATCACTGCGCTCTGCGGTCGGAACGCTGCGTGTGGCCAAGCGTGACGATCAACGCGAAAAGCTGCTTGGGGTTATCGACCACGATGTACGCCGGCTTGACCGGTTGGTCAGCGACATTTCCAATGCGTCCCGATTGGATAGTGAACTGGTCAAAGAGGAGGAAGAAAGCTTCAACCTCCTTAAGATGCTGGGGAATATTACCGAATTTTTGGGCGACGACGCAAAGTCAAAAGGGGTCGACTTTATTTCTGACCTGCCGCCAGAACCGATCATAACGGTCGGACTTGAAGGCCGTCTGGCGCAGGTGTTTGTAAACCTGATCACCAATGCAATCTCGTTCTGTCAGGATGGCGATGCGGTGCGCGTATGGGCCCGCAAGCGCGAAAACCGCGTGCTGGTTGTCGTTGAAGACACAGGCCCAGGCATTCCCGATCAGGCGCTGACCAATATTTTCAAACGCTTTTATTCCGAACGCCCTGAAGGCCAGTTCGGTGAGCATTCGGGCCTTGGCCTGGCAATCTCAAAACAGATCGTCGAGGCGCATGGCGGCGTGATCTGGGCCGAAAACATTCGGCCCACAGATGCAGATATCACATCTGAACCTTTGGGTGCACGCTTCGTCGTAGGCCTGCCGGTGTGACCGCCGAGGGCGGCAATCAGACGATCATTCATGCCAGTACCGTTGCCTTGTCTGGGCGCGGTGTGTTGATCTTCGGGGCGTCGGGTGCAGGAAAGTCTGGTTTGGCGCTGCAATTGATGGGCTACGGCTGTGACCTTGTATCAGATGATCGCACAGCGCTGGCCGCCCGTGACGGAGTGGTGCTTGCAACAGCGCCGGAAACCATCCGAGGATTGATCGAGGCTTGGGGGGTTGGCATCTTGGCCGCCGAGCCATCGGTTGCCGCGCGTATCGTTCTGGCTGTAGACATGGGCATGGTTGAAGCAGAGCGGTTGCCACCTTGGCGGGTGCACACTGTGCTTGGTGTGGAATTGCCCCTGCTTCACAGAGTTGAGAGCGCCCATTTTCCTGCCGCTATTGTGCAATACCTTAAAGCTGGGCGCGTAGAGTAACGGATATGGCAGAAACGACTGAAGACGAGCGGGTACAAACGGGTCAGCGGGTTGTGCTGGTTACCGGACCATCGGGGGCCGGACGCTCGACCGCGATCCACGCATTGGAGGATCTTGGCTATGAGATTATTGACAATCTGCCCTTCAGTCTCATTCCGCGCTTGCTGGATGGCCCGCCGCTTGGGCGGCCCATTGCGCTGGGTATAGATGTTCGCAATCGCGATTTCTCGGCGACCGCGTTGATCGAGCTGATCGACCGGCTGACGCGACTGCCTGAAATCGCACCCGAAGTGCTGTTTCTGGATTGCCGGCCCGAAGAATTGATCCGGCGTTACAATGAAACCCGCAGGCGCCACCCCCTTTCAGGGGCAGACACACCTGCCCAAGGTGTGGCCGGAGAGATAGATCTTCTGATCCCGATCCGTGCGCGGGCAGAAATCCTGATCGATACGTCCGAACTTTCGCCGCATGATTTGAAATCAGAAATTTCCCGTTGGTTCGGCAACGCTGCTGGCCATCCGAAGCTTGCGGTGTCGGTTCACTCATTTTCCTACAAACGCGGCGTGCCGCGTGGGTTGGATATGATGTTCGATTGCCGCTTTTTGAAGAATCCTCATTGGGAACCGGCGCTGCGCCCGCTTGATGGCCGCGCCGTCGAAGTGGCCGATTTTGTCAGCTCTGACACCCGATACCATGAGTTCATTCGCCGGACCTATGAGTTGCTAATATTGTTGCTTCCTGCCCATGTTGAAGAAGGCAAAAGCCACCTTGCCATCGGGTTTGGGTGTACCGGAGGGCAACACAGGTCAGTTGCCGTTGCGGAAAACATGACCAAGGCGCTTGCGGAGGCGGGTTGGCAGGTGTCTAAGAGGCACCGTGAATTGGAACGACGGGCCGGTGGAGTGCCCGCAAACTGGCAAGGTGATCGGGCGTGATCGGAGTCGTGATCGTCGCACATGGCGGCCTGGCGCGGGAGTATCTTTCCGCGGTTGAGCATGTTGTCGGCAAACAAGACGGGATTCGTGCGATTGCGATCGAAGCAGATCACGATCGTGCTGCGAAACAACTGGAAATCTGTGCGGCCGCTGACGCGGTTGATACGGGCGACGGGGTTGTGGTGGTGACCGATATGTTCGGCGGATCGCCCTCTAATCTCAGCCTTTGCGCCTGTGTTCCTGACAATCGGCAGATATTGTACGGTGCCAACCTGCCGATGCTGATCAAATTGGCCAAGTCACGCCATCTGACTGTGCCGCAGGCTGCGGCCAGCGCGTTGGACGCAGGGCGCAAATATATCAATTGCTACAATGGTTCAGCGCAGGGCAATCAATGAATGTCACAATGCCGCTAAAACGGTCGCTCAAGATCATCAACGAAAAAGGGCTGCACGCGCGGGCATCAGCCCGGTTTGTGGAAGTGGTTGAGGCGCATGACGCCAGTGCCGAGGTGGAACGTGACGGCATGACAGTTTCGGGAGATTCGATCATGGGATTGCTGATGCTGGGCGCCAGTAAAGGTACGGCCATCGAGGTCTCGACAAGTGGCCCCGAAGCCCCGAAACTCGCCGATGCGCTAGAGGCGTTGGTTGCCAACCGCTTCGGGGAAGATTACTGACCTAGTGAAAGCAGCATCGAAGGACGTTCGGATTTTGAAGGCTGGCCCACATACAGATATGTCAGAGTCGCCAGGTGACAAAGATGTATCCGTTGACCCTGCTACAACTCCTTATGAGATGCGGCGGTTGTCATATGCCGGGACGTTTACCAATCCGCTGAAGTCCGGAACGATCCGAACCATCGAATGGATGACAGGAAAGCTGCACCTTCTGCGCTTGATCCGAGAGTTTGAGAGTACAGGAACACCCACAGGCCAACCGTTCTTTACCAAAGCGGTAAAGACCATGGGCATTGATGTCCTGACACCGGAAGCGCAGGTGGCGCGTATTCCGAAGGATGGGCCGCTGGTCGTGGTGGCAAACCATCCGCATGGTTTGGTGGACGGATTGGTGATGGGCCAGCTTATTGGCCGCGTCAGGACAGACTTCAAGATCCTGACCCGCTCGCTGTTAACCGGCATTCCCGAGATCGAAGAGTTTATGGTGCCCGTGCCTTTCCCGCACGAAGATAATGCGCGGGCCCTGGGTCTTGAGATGCGCAACATCTGTATGGAGCATCTGAAAGCCGGGGGTGTGGTCATCCTCTTTCCCGCGGGCCGGGTCGCCACAACCCCCGGATTCTTTGGCAGGGCGGTCGAGCCGGAATGGAATCCCTTTACTGCAAAAATGGTGGCGCGGTCTGGGGCTACGGTTCTGCCGATCTATTTTCCCGGGCAAAACACGCGGCTATACCATATAGCTGACAAGATATCTGCGACTGTCAGGCAAGGATTACTGCTACACGAAATCTACCGGGCACTATACAAACCGCAATCGCCTGTAATCGGCCATCCCATCGGTCCAGAGGAATTGGCCAAATGGTCGGGTGATCCGCGCGGTCTGCTCGCGTGGCTGCGTGAATTGACCCTGTCTTTAACCGATTGATCCCGTTCGCACGCCGTTCCAGCTTTAGCGTGTCGGAACCGGCACATCGCCCCGATAGTCGTAAAAGCCGCGTTGAGATTTGCGGCCAAGCCATCCGGCCTCGACATATTTTGTCAAAAGAGGGCAGGGGCGATACTTGGTGTCAGCCAGCCCTTCATGAAGGACATTCATGATCGCAAGGCAGGTATCGAGCCCAATAAAGTCAGCAAGCTCAAGCGGCCCCATCGGGTGGTTCGCGCCAAGCTTCAGCGACTCGTCAATCGACTTCACCGAGCCGACACCCTCATAAAGCGTATAAACTGCCTCGTTGATCATCGGCATCAAAATGCGGTTGACGATGAAGGCCGGAAAATCCTCGGCGCTGGCCGCAGTCTTGCCCAGCTTCACCACCACCGCGTGCAGCGTGTCCCAGGTTTCCTGATCGGTGGCGATACCCCGGATCAGTTCTACAAGCTGCATCACCGGCACCGGATTCATAAAGTGAAAGCCCATAAACTTTTCCGGGCGGTCGGTTCGGCTGGCCAGCCGCGTGATCGAGATCGATGAGGTGTTAGAGGTCAGAATTGTGCTCGGCTTCAGATGTGGCACGAGATCTTCAAAGATCGCTTGCTTGACCGTTTCCCGTTCAGTTGCGGCCTCGATCACCAGATCGGTCCGTCCAAGATCGGCAAGCTTTAGTGTCGTGCTGATCCGGCCAAGGGCCGCCGCCTTGTCACTTGCGGAAATCTTGCCGCGCCCGACCTGCCGTTCAAGGTTGTGGTCGATCAGGGCCACGGCTTTGTCCAACGCTTCCTGGCCGATATCGGTCATCAGCACATCAAAGCCGGCAAGGGCGAAAATATGGGCAATTCCATTACCCATCTGACCGGCGCCGACAATCCCGACCGACTTGATCTCCATTTTCTGATCTCCGCGTAATGTGTTGCTAAAGACCATATGCATCGCGGCGCACCGGGCGCAAGGCATAAGCCGACAGGGACGATTGGCTACAATTGAAGGCTTAGTCATTTGGCAAGGCTTGAGGCGCAAATTGTTTCCGGGTGAGTCGTAATGAAGGTGGGAACCAATGGCCTATGAATATGCGGGCGAAAGCGCGCTTGATTACTATCCATGTCGCTATGGGCAATCCAAACTCCTGTTCCGCGGACCGCGGCGCAAGCTGGAGGGTAGCTACATAGCTGCGATTGGCGGCACGGAAACATACGGAAAATTCGTGAATTCGCCGTATCCCGCGCTGCTTGAGCAGTCGATGGGTCTGCCGGTTGTGAACTTCGGGTACATGAACGCTGGCACGGATGTGTTCGTCAGCGAACCTGTGATCACGGATGCGTGTTCTCAGGCACGTGTGACAATCATTCAGCTGATGGGCGCGCAAAATATGTCGAACCGCTTTTATGCTGTCCATCCGCGCCGCAATGACAGGTTTCTGCGCGCATCCAGTCTGATGAAAACTATTTTTCCGAATATCGATTTTACGGAATTTCATTTCACGCGCCACATGCTGTCGACCCTGATGCGCGAAGCGCCGGAAAAATGTGCCTTGATCGAAGAAGAACTGAAGGCGGCATGGGTTGCCCGGATGCGCCTATTGTTACAAAAAATCGAAAGCAAGAGCGTTTTGCTGTGGATATCGCGCCCCGATATTTCTGAGGCAAACCGCGACGGGCTTGGCGACGAACCTTTGTTGGTTGATGAAGATATGGTGGCGGCGGTGCGCCCGTTTGCCGCCGACCTCGTGCAGGTCACGCCGTCTGCGGCGGCGCTGTCTGCCGGCACCCTTGGGATGCACTTCTCACCGCTTGAGGAACCGGTCGCAGCCGTTATGCCCGGTCCGTTGGTGCATTCCGAGGTTGCCAGCGCTTTGAATACGGCACTGCGTGGCCTTTTGTGACGACTGGCCACCCGGCTGGCAACCGACCGGCCGCCCTTTCAGGGGGGTGGGCTGATATCTCTGCCCGGCTCATTCATCGGATGGTGGAAGCGCAGGCCCGTCTGATCTGGTGCTGCTGGGCTTGGGCGGAGAATGATCGCGGGATAAAATCCCGCATATATAGCTATAAGTGGTGAAATATGTCAGCATAAAGCAAGGTATTATGTATACTTGTGAATATATTTCGCAGAATGCATGTCAAAATACGACGGTCACAATCTTGGAGACCGACTATGTCTGATCATCCGTCTAAGGCCATGTCGCAACTGGCTCAGCTCTTTCAAAACCGGCTTGGGTCCGAAGGGGCGATAGCCGCGCTGCAGGCAAGTCAGATTGGTCATGACGTGCAAATTGACGGGCCTTTTGGGCCTCGTCGATTGGTATATTGTGACTATGTCGCCTCTGGGCGCGCCCTTCGCGCGGTTGAAGACGTGATTTTGAACGATGTGCTGCCCTACTATGCCAACAGCCATACTGAGGCATCTTATTGCGGCGCGTACATGACGCTGTTGCGCCGCGAGGCACGCCAGATCATTGCCAGCGCGTGCAATGCGGACGATGATTTTGCGGTTATTTTTGCTGGATCTGGCGCAACTGCAGGTATCAACCGGCTGGTCCATCTGTTTGGCCTTGACCTGTCTGATGGCGATCCGACGCAGGCGCTGGTTGTGATCGGTCCCTATGAGCATCATTCAAACATCCTGCCGTGGCGCGAATCCGGTGCAATTGTTGTCGAAATCGCCGAGGCCGAGGGCGGTGGGCCAGACCTTGCGCATCTTGATCGTGTCCTGACGGAACATGCTGACAAGCCGCTCAAGATCGGATCGTTTTCGGCGGCGTCTAACATCACAGGCGTGCTGACAGATCCGGTGCCGGTGACGCGTTTGCTGAAAAAGCATGGCGCACGGGTGATCTGGGACTATGCGGGAGGGGCACCATATCTACCGATTTCGATGCGGGCAGCGCCAGGGCTGGATCTGGATGCTGTTATAGTGTCACCGCATAAATTTGTGGGGGGTCCGGGCGCGTCCGGCGTGCTGATCGTGCGCCGTGCGGCTGTTGCCGTGACGCGTCCAACTTGGCCGGGCGGTGGCACCGTGCGCTTCGCGGCCCCTGCGTTCCACGACTATTCTTTGATGCTTGAAGCACGCGAAGAAGCGGGCACACCGAATGTCCTTGGTGACTTGCGCGCCGCCCTGGCCTTTTTGGCCAAGCAGGCTGTGGGCGTCGACACCATCGCAAAGCGGAATGCAGAATTGTTGGCAAAAGCTTTGGGTTTTTTCAAAGGCCATCCAAGTATTGAGCTGCTGGGGGCGCTTGAGGTGCCGCGATTGCCGTTCTTGTCCTTTCGCGTGCGTGACGGAAAGGGTGGATATCATCACCATCAGTTGGTGACCCGTCTCTTAAGCGATCTTTACGGCATTCAGGCGCGCGGTGGATGTGCCTGTGCCGGGCCTTATGTGCACCGCCTGCTGGGTATTGATCCGCAGGCGTCAGCCGCCCTTCGTGATCAGATTATGGCCGGAGATGAGTTGTCAAAGCCTGGCTTTATACGCCTGAACCTCAGCTATCTTCTTGACGACGAAGAGGTTGAATTCATTCTGCAAAGCGTATCCGAGATTGCCAGTGACTATGAAGCCCATGCCGGTGAATATAAGGTGGATGCGGCACGCGCGATTTTTCGCCATGGCTTAACGCAAGCAGCATAACGAAGACACGCCCAAACGTCGGCGCGTTCTTCATAGATGAGGGAGGCCGGTGTGGCCCACACTCTGGATGAGATCGACAGGCGCATTCTCAGGGCGCTGCAGCGTGATGCCAGCGAGAGTATCGACGTGCTTGCTGACAAGGTAGGCCTGTCGCGCAATGCCTGCTGGCGGCGGATCAAGATGCTTGAGGCCGCCGGGACCATTACCAAACGGGTGGCTCTTGTTAACCCCGAGGCTTTGGACCTTGGGCTTACGGTGATTGTCCTGATCAGAACCGGGCAGCACGAAACCGACTGGCTTGAGAAGTTCGACAAAGCTGTGCGGACCATGCCCGAGATTATGGGGGCCTACCGTATGGCCGGAGAGCTGGACTATATGCTCAAGATCCGGGTTGCCAGCGTAAAGGATTACGATCGCTTCTATCAACGCCTGATCAGTAAGGTGCCGCTTCAGGATATCTCGGCCAGTTTTGTGATGGACGATATCAAAGACACGCACGAACTGCCGGTCTAGGCAAACGCTTGAAAAAAAAGAAACGCGCCATTGGCGCGTTTCGCTGGTATTCGATTGTTGCGGTGCGTCAGAGCTTTTCGATCAGTTCCGGCACTGCAGTGAAGAGATCGGCGACAAGACCGTAATCGGCCACCTGAAAGATCGGCGCTTCTTCGTCCTTGTTGATCGCAACGATGACCTTCGAATCTTTCATGCCCGCAAGATGCTGGATAGCACCTGAGATGCCGACGGCCACATAAAGCTGCGGTGCGACAACCTTGCCGGTCTGGCCAACCTGCCAATCGTTCGGGGCATAGCCACTGTCCACCGCCGCGCGCGAGGCGCCGACAGCGGCCCCGAGTTTGTCGGCCAGCTTCTCGATCAGCGCAAAATCGGCCTGAGAACCGACACCGCGACCACCGGACACCACGATCCCGGCCGAGGTCAGCTCTGGCCGGTCTGACGTGGCAACCTTGTCTTCCACCCATTCCGACAGGCCCGGATTGGCGGCCGCGCCGATCGTCTCAACCGATGCAGACCCACCCATTTCAGCGGGGTCAAAAGTTGACGTGCGGATCGACACAACCTTTAACTTGTCTGAGGATTTCACGGTTTGAACGGCGTTGCCCGCATAGATAGGGCGTTCAAACGTATCGCCATCGACAACGCCCGACACGTCCGAAATCACCATCACGTCCAAAAGGGCAGCCACGCGCGGCAATACGTTTTTGGCGTCGGTCGTCGCAGGGGCGACGATGTGCGAATAGTCGCCTGCCAGCGACACGATCAGTGCGGCGGTCGGTTCGGCAAGGCGGTGACCAAGCGAAGCATCCTCGGCACACAGTACCTTTTTGACACCGGCGATCTTGGCCGCGTCTGCCGCTGCGGCGGACGCACTGGCGCCGGCACAAAGAACCGTCACATCGCCCATTTTCAGCGCAGCAGTTACGGCCTTGGCCGTTGCATCAACCGAAAGATGTCCGTCGGTGACCTCACCTAGGAGAAGAACAGCCATCAGAGCACCCCCGCTTCGTCTTTGAGTTTCGCAATCAGCTCACCCACCGAGCCGACCTTCACGCCAGCTTTGCGGCCCGCAGGTTCCACGGTCTTGATGACGCTCAGGCGCGGCGCGACGTCGACGCCGTAATCGGCTGGTGTCTTTTCGTCCAACTGCTTCTTCTTGGCCTTCATGATGTTAGGAAGGCTTGCGTAGCGTGGTTCATTCAGGCGCAGGTCCACGGTCACGATGGCGGGCATCTTAACCTTGATGGTCTGCAATCCACCGTCAACTTCGCGCGTCACGGTTGCGCTGTCGCCGTCAATGGACAGTTCGGAAATGAAGGTGGCCTGCGACCAGCCCAACAGGGCCGACAGCATCTGGCCTGTGGCGTTCATGTCATTGTCGATGGCTTGCTTGCCACAAAGCACCAGACCGGGCTGCTCTTCTTTCACGACAGCAGCGAGCAGTTTGGCGACGGCCAGCGGCTCAATATCGATGTTTACGTCAGCGGCCGCCTCGATCAAGATCGCGCGGTCGGCTCCCATGGCAAGTGCTGTGCGCAGCGTTTCTTGCGCCTGCTTCACGCCGATGGAGACAACGATGATCTCTTCGACCACGCCTTTTTCTTTCAGACGGATCGCCTCTTCGACGGCAATTTCGTCAAATGGGTTCATCGACATCTTGACGTTAGCGAGGTCGACACCCGATCCGTCCGCTTTCACGCGGACTTTCACGTTGTAGTCGATGACCCGCTTCACAGGCACAAGTACCTTCATGGCTGGTAATCTCCCTTAAACGGACACCGCCCCGATTATGGGGCGGCAAGACAAACTCTCGCACGTCCCATACCGGTTCTGCGAAACCGAAAACAGTGCAAAATCGACGCCGATTGTCGCATCGACGCCACGTTGTCGCCAATGGGTGGCAATGGTGATAGACTTGGCTGATGAAAGGGAGGCATCGGCATGGAGAAAGTTCTGGGCTTCGGTGGTTTGTTTTTTCGCGCGGACAATCCGGCAAAGCTGGCCGCGTGGTATCATCAACACCTTGGTGTTGATCCGGTTCCGGGCGACTATGAAACGCCCGCGTGGCAGCAAGAGGCTGGCACAACAGTCTTTGCGCCCTTTGATCGTGAAACCAAGTATTTTGGAAATGATGACACGCAGTTCATGGTGAATTTTCGGGTCCGGGATCTTGACGCCATGATCGCCCAGCTTGAGGCGGCAGGGATCAGCGTGACCCGCGATCCCGAAGCCCATCCAAATGGACATTTCGCGCGGTTGGCCGACCCCGAAGGCAACCCGATTGAGCTTTGGCAGCCCGTCTGACGTTACCGGTTTGCGCCCGGCACCCAAAGCACATCGGCTCGGCCATCGTCATTGGCGATGCGGGCCGCGACAAAGAACCAATCGCTCAGGCGGTTCAGGTATTTGACTGCTGCCTCGTTTACAGGCTCGACAACCGCCAGTTCAACGGCCATCCGTTCAGCCCGCCGCGAAACCGTGCGGCACTGATGCAATGTGGCGGCCAGAGCCGAGCCGCCGGGCAGGATAAAGCTGCGCAACGGTTCAAGCTTTGCGTTCATCGCGTCAATCTCTGTTTCCAGCCGGTCCACCTGCGGCGCGATCATGCGCAGCACCGGATAGCCGGCCTCGGCGTCTTTTTCCATGTCGGGGCGGCATAGATCAGCGCCAAGGTCAAAAAGATCATTCTGGATGCGGGCAAGGGCGGCATCCATGTCACCGGTCGCATGCAGGCGCGCCAACCCGATCACAGAATTCGTTTCATCCACGGTGCCATACGCCGCAACGCGCAATGAGTGTTTGGCCACCCGGTCACCATTGCCAAGCGCGGTTTCGCCCTTGTCGCCAGTGCGCGTGTAGATCTTGTTCAAAACAACCATCAGAACCCCATGCGGCCAGAAATAAGAACATAGGCAAGGATCAGCGCCACCGCCACAGCCTGCGCAATGATCCGGTAGCGCATGATCCGGTTGGCGTGTTTGCGGTTGAAATCACCGCCTTTGGCAAAGCCGCCAATGCCGATCATCAGCACCACCAGAACCACCAGACAGGCCGCCATCGCAATCATAAAAAGCGGATCGTTGGTCATGCCTGTCTCCTTTTGCTCGAATGCCTTTTACCCGGTCGGCGCTTTGACTGCCAGCGCCAGCCTTGAAATTTCCGCGCCGTCAGCCTTTGGCCAGCATCCAGTGTAGCGCGCGCGCCGGTAAAATCCGCTTGGCAAGGCCCATCGTGTAGGTGGGCATTGTCACATAGTAGCGTGGTTTCGGGTTCTGTGTATTAAGCGCAATCATCAGCTTTTTCGTCACTGCCGAGGCCGGCCATTGTGGCCCGCTGCCACTGCCCTGATAGAGCTTGTCGAGAAGGCCTTCCCGATATTCGTCGGCGCGGGGTGATTTTTCCCAATCTACCCATTTTTCGAACTGAAGAATGGCGTTCTTGCGAAAATCGGTTGCAATTGGACCGGGGTCAAGCAGGCAGACTTTGATCCCGGTGCCAGCCATTTCCATGCGCAAGACATCGGTCATACCTTCCAGCGCAAATTTTGTGGCGACATAGGCACCACGCCATTTCATCCCCACCAGACCAAGAACAGACGAACAGTTGACAATATGGCCCCCGCCCTGCGCCCGCATGGCGGGAATGACGCGGTTCGTGAGGTCGTGCCAGCCGATAAGGTTCGTGTCAAAAATCCTGCGCATAGCTTCGCGCGATACATCCTCTAAAGGGGCCGGAAGCGCATAGGCGCCGTTGTTGAACAACGCATCAAGTGTTCCTCCCGTCCGCGACAAAATCTCAGCAACCGCTGCCGCGATGCTTGCTTCTTCTTCATAGTCGAGCCGCAGGCTTTCGAAGCCTTCCGCCGTCAGCCGCACCACATCCGCCTCGGCCCTGCAAGTTGCAAAAACCCGCCAGCCCGCGGCCTTCAGTGCATGGGCCGCGTCATTGCCGATACCAGAGGAACATCCGGTGATGAGAATGCTTTTAGTCATGCCTGCCTCGCGTTTTTTCACTGGCTAGGCTCTTTTCGCCGGTCTGGCAATCATTCCATCGCGTTGGGCAGCGGCTCAATCAGGCTGGCAGCGACATAGCCGGCGATTGTACGGTCCTGACTATGGACCCAAAGCCAGTCACCGTCGCTGACATTGGTCACCACAATCCAGTCACCGCGTAGCAACTCGGCAAGCGCTTTATAATGTGACGAAGGCCCGGATCTGACGGCCAACCGCTCAGCCGTAACTTTCCACAGGCCGGAATTGTCGGTGTCGGTGCCATTTGCGGTGGCATTGATCGCGGTAACCGGAACGCGCCGTTCTGACGTGGATCTTATGTGAAGTGCCGCGACATGCGCATGTGCGTCAAAGGCTGTCGGACGGTCCATGCCATCCCATTCCGGGATACGAAGCTTTGCTGCCACCGGTTCAATCCGGGCGATGATCCGGGTTTGGTCCAGAGACACCTCTGACCTTGGAACGACAATGCGTTCCTTTTTCGTATAGCTGCGTTCAACCGTCACGAAACTCATCACAGCCAACGCGCAGGCCAAAAGCCCCAACTTCCACATACCGCACCCCCACAGCGCCACACTCGTACCCTCGTATCACTAGCAGATAAGACGGCCACCGACACCTGTATTTATGGTCAAGGCCTGTCTACCAGGAATTTCTGACTGGACCCTGTCGCAGACGCGATTTACACCACATCCATGAGCGACGACACCGACACCCCCAAGATCCTGCCTGCAACGACGTCAGAGCCGCTTAGCCGCGCGATCGGCGAACGCTATCTGACCTATGCGCTGTCCACGATCATGCACCGGGCATTGCCGGATGCGCGTGACGGGTTGAAGCCCGTCCACCGGCGCATTCTATTTGCGATGCGGGAACTGAAGCTGTCGCCTACAGGGGGCTTTCGCAAATCCGCCAAGATATCGGGCGATGTGATGGGCAACTATCACCCGCATGGCGACATGGCGATCTATGATGCGATGGCGCGTCTGGCTCAGGATTTCAACGTCCGCTATCCGCTGGTGGATGGACAGGGCAACTTCGGCAATATCGACGGCGATAACCCGGCCGCCTCGCGCTATACCGAGGCACGCCTGACCGCCGCTTCGGAAGCCTTGATGGACGGGTTGGCCGAGAACGCCGTCGATTTCCGCCCTAACTATGACGGTACGCTGGAAGAGCCGGTGGTGATGCCCGCCGCCTTCCCGAACCTGTTGGCCAATGGCTCATCCGGGATCGCGGTCGGCATGGCCACGAACATTCCGCCCCATAACCTGCATGAGCTGATCGAGGCGTGCCTGCATCTGATCAAGACGCCTGATGCGCGCGATGAAACGCTGGTGGGCATGATCCCCGGCCCGGATTTCCCAACTGGCGGCGTGATCGTTGAGCCGCGCGAAAATATCCTTGAAGCCTACCGCACCGGGCGCGGCGCGTTCCGTCTGCGCGCACGGTGGGAGGTTGAGGATCAGGGGCGCGGCACTTGGCAGATCATCGTCACCGAGATCCCCTATCAGGTGCAAAAATCGAAGCTGATCGAGCGACTGGCCGAGGTCATTCAAACCAAGAAGGTCCCGCTTCTGGCCGATGTCCGCGATGAGAGCGCCGACGACATTCGCATCGTGCTTGAGCCGCGGTCAAAGAATGTCGACCCCGAGATGTTGATGGGCATGCTCTTTCGCAACTCCGATCTGGAAACGCGCTTCAGCCTGAACATGAACGTGTTGATCGACGGGCGCACACCGAAAGTGTGCAGCCTTAAGGAAGTGCTGCGCGCTTTTCTGGATCACCGTCGCGATGTGTTGGTGCGCCGTTCGCAGCACCGAATGGCAAAGATCGACCACCGGCTGGAGGTTTTGGAAGGCTTCATCACCGCATTCCTGAACCTTGACCGCGTCATCGACATTATCCGCTATGACAATGATCCGAAGGCCGCCCTTCAGGCCGAAGATTGGGGCCGCAAACAGGCCCGTGCGATCAATGAGAAAGACTATGTCTCGCCCATGACTCTGCCCCATGCGGGCGAAGGGCTGGGCCTGACCGAAGTTCAGGCCGAGGCAGTGCTGAATATGCGTCTGCGCAGCTTGCGGCGGCTGGAAGAGATTGAGTTGCTTAAAGAGCAAGACGCGCTGATGCTTGAACGTGCTGAGCTGGATGATCTGCTTGGCTCTGAGGCCCTGCAATGGACGAAGATCGCCGATCAGCTGCGCGAGACCCGCAAGGCTTTCGGCAAAGACGCCCCGGGCGGCGCCCGCCGTTCGACCTTTGCCGAGGCGGGTGTGGTCGAAGAGGTGCCGCTGGAAGCGATGATTGAACGTGAACCGATCACCGTCATCTGTTCAAAGATGGGTTGGATCCGTGCGATGAAGGGTCATCAGGCGCTGGATGCTGAGGTGAAGTTCAAGGACGGCGATGAAGGCCGCTTTATCTTTCATGCCGAGACCACCGACAAGATCCTGTTGGTCGGCACGAATGGCCGTTTCTATACAGTCCTCGGTGCCAACCTGCCCGGTGGGCGCGGGATGGGTGAGCCGGTTCGCCTGATCGTCGATCTGCCGAATGAAGCGGATATCGTTGATCTGCTGATCTACCGGGCCGGTGCCAAGTATCTGGTGGCCTCGTCCGAAGGAGACGGCTTTGTCGTTCCGTCAGAAGAAGTGGTGGCCCAGACCCGCGCAGGCAAAGTTGTTTTGAACGTCAAGGAAGGTGTTAAGGCGCGCGTCTGCCGTCAGGTGTCCGGCGATCATGTGGCCTGTGTGGGCGAAAACCGCAAAGTGCTGATCTTCCCGCTCGATGAGCTGCCGGAAATGGGCCGCGGCAAGGGCGTGCGCATGCAAAAATACAAGGATGGCGGCCTTTCGGACGCGATCACTTTCACCTTGGCGGATGGGCTGAGCTGGAAAGATCCGGCAGGGCGGACACGCACAGAAACTCTTTTGGATGAGTGGGTTGCCAAACGCGCAGCCGCAGGCAGAATGGCGCCGCGCGGATTCCCGCGTGACAACAGGTTCACCTGAACCGCCATCCGAAGGGATCTATGGATGAGTATGACGGACCACTTGACGACTACTTATTCCGGTACCAAAGGCCCTTTATTCGGGCTTGCATTTAAAACCTCACTTTTGACCATGCTGACGCTTGGGATCTACCGGTTCTGGGCCAAGACCCGCATTCGCAAATACATCTGGTCCTCGATCAACATCGGCGGTGACCGGCTGGAATATACCGGGACCGGGCTTGAGAAATTCCTGGGCTTTCTCGTCGCGGTTGTGGTGCTTGCGGTCTATCTTGGGCTTGTACAACTCGCGTTTTTCTATTTTGGCCTGCATTTCGTCTTTGAGCCGACGACCGAGGCCGAAATTCTGGCACAGCTCGCGATCATCTACGGGTCTTTCATTGCGATCTTGCCGCTGATCTTGTTCGCCAGTTATCGCGCCCGGCGATACATTCTGGCGCGCACCCGCTTTCGCGGCATCCGCTTTGGCATGGACAGTGCCGCCTGGGGCTATGTGTGGCGCGCGATTGGTCATGGCATCCTGACAGCGCTGACCCTTGGTATCTTGCTGCCGCGTCAAACCTATTGGCTTGAGAAATATAAAACCGACCGCAGCCATTTTGGCGACCAGCGGTTTGAGCAGGGTGGCAAGTGGACGGCGCTTTACCCGGCGATGACGCATGTGTTCATCGGTCTCGGTATATTGGTTGCCGGCGCAGTTTCATTGGCCATGCTTGATACGCCTGGGCTTGGCATTGCACTTGGGGTGATTGGGTATATCTGGCTATTCACCGGATATATTCACTACGGCGTACAGTCCTTTGCCTATCTGATGGACACAAAAAAACTTGGCGATGATGTGGGCTTTGTGGCCAAACCGCGCACCGGCAAGGTGATCGGCATCTACCTTCTGGGCGGGTTGATAGTGGGCGCGATTGCAGCTCTGATCTTTGGTGCCGCTGGCGGTATCACCGCGATGATGGTGATGAGTGTGGACGGGTCAGGTTCTGCACCCAGCGCCGGCATGGCGCTTGTTCCGCTTCTGCTCTACGTTGTAGCCTTGGTTGTCATCGGCACATTGGGGCTGGTCTTTATCACCCAGCCGATCATTGCGCATTTCGTTGAAACCCTGAGCGTCTTCAACCCAGCGGCACTCGATGCCATCGGGCAGCGCGCCTATGACAAAGGTGCGGATGCCGAAGGCTTTGCGGATGCGCTTGATGTCGGGGCGGCAATCTGATGGCAGCGCCCGAAGGCCAGATTGAGGCGGCCTTTTTTGACGGGCAATCCGCGCGGCGTCACACCGTACGCATCGCGCCGTCGCAAGACGGGCTATCGCTGGTGATCTTGCGCGAAGGGGAGGTGCCGCTGATGTGGTCCTTCGACCGGTTGCGGGCGCTTGCCGATCAGTCTGACAAGACGCATCTGACCCTGACGATATTGACCGAATCCGGCGATGAAACGCCGCGCGATCCGACCCGTCTGGTGGTGTCTGATCCGGTAGCCGTGGACTGGCTGCTGCGCACCCGGCCGGGGTTGATGCGCCGAGACGTGCAGCCCGGCACGCTGCGCAAGGTGTCGCTGTGGCTTGGTGGGGCGCTGGCGGCCGTGGCGCTGATGCTTTTGGTGATCTTGCCGGGGCTGGCCAATATTATGGCGGACCGCTTGCCGCCTGAAGCCGAGGCAGCGATGGGCCGGACGGTGATGAAGCAGATCGGCTGGATGCTGAGCGATGATGACGATGATGGGCTTCTTCGCACCTGCGACGCGCCCGAAGGACTTGCGGCGCTTGAGCAGATGAAGGCCCGGATACTGGGCGACCGCGACCTGCCCTATGATCTGCAATTGCAGGTGTTCGACCATAAGATGGTCAACGCTTTCGCCGCACCCGGCGGCCAGATAGTCATTTTGCGTGGGCTCTTGGACGAGGCCGCCACAGCCGATGAGGTGGCTGGCGTGCTGGCCCATGAAATCGGCCACGTCGCCGCGCGTGACCCGGTGCGGCTGACCCTGCGGTCAGCAGGATCGGCCGGGATCTTGTCGCTTCTCTTCGGCGATGTAACCGGCGGCACGGCCATTGCCTTTGCCGGGGATTACCTGTTGCAAGCCTCCTACACCCGCGATGCAGAGGCCGCTGCAGATGCGTACGGCTTTGGGCTATTGAATGATGCTCAACTAACGACCGATGCAATGGCCGGGTTTTTCGACAGGATCGCCGGGGGTACGGATGTGGTGCCCGAATATCTGTCCTCGCATCCGCTTAGCACGGACCGCGCAGAAGCCGCCCGCGCGAACGCGGCCGCCCAAGGTGATGTGACCCCGGTCCTAACGTCGGAAGAGTGGGACGCCCTGCGCAAGATCTGCGCGAAATAATTCTGTAACGCGAAACGGCTAAGGACGGCGGTTCAGCTCGCCCAAAGTCTCAGCAGGTTCGACCGGGTCTTGGTGAGCGTATCCAGCAGCGCTGATTTCCCCTCGCGGCCATGCACGTCAACAACAGCGCGGTCGAGGTCAAAAAGGATTTCGCGCTGTTCGGTGGATCGGATCCAGCTTTGCACCCAGCCAACCACACAAAGCCGCGTGCCTTTTGCGACCGGCTCAACCCGGTGCAGCGCGGTTGATGGATATAGGATAAGATCACCGGCATTCAGCTTGAAGGCCCGCTCCTCTGCCGTATCCGCAACAATCAGTGCGCCGCCTTCGTAGCGCTCTGGGTCGGTCAGAAACAGCGTAAAGGACAGATCGGTGCGGATCGCGCCCATCAACGCATCATCGACATGCATCCCGTAGGTTTGCCCCTTGCGGTAGCGCGACAGGATGAGCGCGCTCATCGCTTTAGGTCGGGCAGCAGAAGTGAAGACGGGGTGAGCCATCAGCGCCGCCGTCACCTTGGCCTGAACCGCCGCAAGTTCAGGCGACGCAATTGCTTGATCGTTGGCCTTGATCTCGCGCGCAATCTTGCCAGCGGTTGCGCGGCCATCGGTGAAGGAAAGCGATTGGGCGGCCTCGTGCAGGGCCGCCACTTCACCGGCATTCAGAACGCCTTCAATAGCGATGAACATGCTTTACCTCAGTGCATAGGCGGCCAGTTCGATTTTTGCAGCGGCCGCCAGAAGCATTCCCGCATCGCCGGAGACCGGTGCGTCGGGCGAGACGCCGGACAAGGCGGGTACAAGCTCATCAAGTGCTGCAAGCGCCTTTTCCCCGAATTTCTTTTCAGCCGCGTCATCCTCGCCGGCCATATGCTTGGCAACGACGCGGGCGGTCTGCACGAAACCCCAGGCATCTTGATATTCATGGAGGTTCGCAATCGCGCCGTCGATTATGACGATATGGTACTCTTCCGCCGCGATCCTGACCAATCCAAGGACCGAGGCCGCCTCGCCAGCCGCACCGGCATGGGCGCGACCGCGCGCCTGTTGGATCTTGTCCATCACGGCGGCAAATGCGGTTTCAGCATCGCCAACTGGCGCACCACCTTCGACGGCTTCGGCAAGGGCTGTCAGCTCATCGGCAAAACCTGATGCGCCGAATTGGTCCAGATGCGCCTCTAGCTCGGTATAAATCTCGCTCTGCGGGTGTTTCATATGCGTGATGGCTTGGTCAGAAAGCCCAGCGTGATAAAGCGCCACACCCGCGCGCAGGTGGCCTTCGATCAGGCCAAGATCAATCAGCAGTTCGATCGCGGCGTCCGCACTCTCGCCCTGGCCAGCCTCACCGCCTTCGCCACCTTCACCGCCCTCCGATTGGGCAAGCCAAAGCTTTTCCGGCCCGTTTGGAACGAAACTCTGCGGCCCGTCCGCGTTGGCCGCACTTGCAACAGCAAGGCCCAAGGCAGCGCTGGCGACGGTCAGAGTTGACCATCGGCGTGGCTGGACTTTGCGCGGGAAAGGGCTGGAATTGGACATTGTGATCTCCTGTATTCACGACGTGTGAATTGGAAATCATATATCGCACTAAAATAGTCAAGTAAATAGTTTAGTATTTTACTCATGTACGCGCCACCCTGATGAGCACGCACAAAAAATGGGCGGAGAAACTCTCCGCCCAAGGTGCCATTTCTTGGAGAATTAGGCGTAAAGTGCTGGGATGCGCAGCTTGGCATGAATGTGGTTCACCTGGCCTTTTTCCAGCCCCATGGCCGAGGCCAGCTGGTGCAGGTACTGCGCCTCGGCCCGATTGTCGAGGTCAATGGCCGTCACTGACATGGTGTAGATCTGCGCCTCAAGCCCACGAGGCACCTGTCCGGCCAAGCCGCGAATATCGATTGGTGCGGCCATCTCCTGCTCGACGAACCGGCGCTCTGCCGCCGACACATCGCCAAGGTTCCCCAATAGCTTTTTCTGTTCATTGGCGTCGATCTTGCCATCTGATTTCGCGGCCTGAATCATCGCGCGCAACATCAGGGCTGCCACCGCATCTTGCTGCGGCGACGGCGCCAGATCCGGCTCGCCACGATTGCCAAGGGACTGGTTCAAGATGTCGCTGAATGACCCGCCTTTGCCAGCCTGACCGCCGGCGCCAGCGCCAGCCAGCCCACCCAAGAGCCCACCAAGCAAATCGCCCAACCCGCCAGAGGATCCGGCCCCGCCCAGCAGATCACCCAGACCACCGCCGCCGCCGGTGCCGCTGCGAGATTGGCCAAGTCCGCCGATCAGATCATCCAGCCCGCCGCGCGATTGCCCGGTTGGTGCGCGCCCGCTGGTGCCGCCATCGGGGGCATATTGGCCCAGCTCTTCAAGCAATCCGCCAAGCCCGCCAGCCGAGCCGCCCGCCTGTCGGCTGCCTTGGCCCGTATCCCGTGACGTGGACGTGCCCCCGCCAAGTATATCGCCCATGATATCGCCAAGCCCGCCGCCTCCACCGGGTGAATGCGTGCCGCCAAATGTGCCGCCGGACCCGGCAGTGCCGGTGCCACCCTTCTTTTGCATCACACTGCCGACGCCCTTCGCAACCGCGATCCCAATCGCCACTTTGGCCAATGTTCCCATCAAACTCATATCAATTTCCCCCGGGGGTTAAGTATCATCCGCAGCAGACTAACCGACTTGCGGGCAAAATTTAGGGGGAAATTTGCAAAAAGCGCTTCAAGTGCACGTAGAAATCACGGTCAAAGCCGATTGCGACCAGATCAGGTGCGCCACGGCGCGTTGGCTCATTCAGGCATTCGTGACGGCTAGCCAGACGCCGCCTTCCGGTCGCAGCGTCAAGATCAGCACCGGTTTCGGCGCGCGCCCGGGAACCGGAGTGAAGCGGAACCGGGCCAGCAGGGTTGCCAGAATGATCACCGCTTCTTGCAACGCGAAAGCAGCACCAATGCAAACCCGTGGCCCGCCGCCGAAAGGCAGATATGCAAATCGGTCAAAGGCCGCCGGGTCAGCAAATCGGTCAGGGTCAAACGCGTGGGGGTTCGGCCATAGCGCATGGTTGCGGTGCAAGGCGTAGATTGGCAGCATCACCGTGTCACCGGGCCGCACCTCGCGCCCGCAAAGTTGGTCATGAATCTTTGCCGTGCGCGACAGGAAGGCTGCTGGCGGGTAAAGGCGCAAAGCCTCGTCCACGATCTGTCGGCAATAGCCAAGATGGGGAAGATCAGCCACGGTTGCGGCGCGGTCCCCAAGCGCCGCTTGCGCTTCAGCCCGGGCGCGGTCTTGTACATCTTGGTCAAAGGCACACAGGTACAAGGCCCAACCCAGCGTCAATGCTGTTGTTTCATGACCAGCGACGATGAACGTCAAAAGGTTGTCGCGCAACTCACCCGTGTTCATCTGACGCTTGGTTTCCGGGTCCTGGCCATCCAGCAACAGATCCAAAAGGTCAGGGATGGGTTTGGCCTCTGCACCACGCCGCTCGTCAATCGCGCGGTCAGCCATGGCCTTCATCGCGCGCATCGCAGGTGCGGAAACCATCCGTGACGGGCGCGGCACCCAGGCAGGTGCGCCGATGATATCAAGGAAAGACACCTTGGCGGTTCCGGCGATATAATCATCAATGGCACCGTGCACCGCGTCGCGATCAAACGCCTCGCCGCCAGAAAAGGTGACGTCCGAAATCACTTCGAATGTGGTCGCAACCATCGCTTCAAACAGGTCCATTGCCCGGCCGACCTGCCGCTCAATTCGCGCGACAGTCCGCTCGGCCGCGGTGGTCATAACCGGGGCAAGGGCCTGCACATTGCGCGGCGAGAACGCAGGCGCGGCGGCGCGGCGCTGCCAGTGCCAATGCGCGCCTTCGGCCACAAAAAGACTGTCGCCAATCGCGGGTTTCAGGATCATCTTTGTGACGTCGGATTTAGGATAGTCGGCGACCTTGTCCTTCAGGATCTGCCGGTTCGCGCCTGGGTCCATGACCATGTGCCAGCGCTTGACCGTGCGCCCAGAAAGCATCGGTTGGCGCGTGGCGATTTCGGGGATCAGTTCCAGCAGGTTGCGCCTGCCGGTGCGGAAGCTTTCCCATACGCCAAGGGGCCGCGAGCCAAGCGGCACTTGAACTGGAAGCGTCTTTCTCTCATTCATAGGCGGGCCCTTTGTGGCACAACATATGCCACATTCCTACCACGCACCAGCGGGCCAATTGCCCCGACGCGCAGGCTCGGCTATGGCTGGTTCAATCTCAGGGGGGTGTCATCCATGTCAATCCGAAGTCTTTTGACCCAGCTTGCCGCGATCGTGCTTCTGAGCGCCTGCGCTGCAGAGGATCTGTCAAAAACGCCGGAACCGTTTGGGGATTTCCGACTTGGCTTCAATGTGGTTGTCGCCAAGAACGCCAAACCTGTCGGCCCGTCTCGCAAAGCCAGCGCCGAAGAATGGGAGGCTGCGTTGACCGAGGCGATCGCCGCCCAGTTGGGGCGGTATGAGGGTGACAAGTTATATCATGTGGGCATTGGCGTTGATGCCTATGCGCTCGCAGTGCCCGGAATTCCTATATTGCTCAGCCCAAAGTCCGTTCTCGCAGTTACGGTCAACGTCTGGGACGATACCGCAGGGCGCAAAATCAATGCAGAACCAAAACAATTCACCGTCTTCGAAGGCGTTTCAGGCGAGACGGTGATCGGATCAGGTCTGACCCGCAGCCGGGAAGAACAGGTGGCGCTGCTGTCAAGCAATGCCGCCAGCCAGATCAATTCCTGGTTGGTTGAAAACAAGGCCTGGTTCTCTTCCGAAGCAGTGGCCGCACGTGCGGTATTACCGCCTGCCACGAGTGCCGAAGAGGCTGTTCCAGCCGACGTTGAAGGATCTGACAGCTGATCCAACCAACAGGCGCTTGATTTTTCTCTGTTCAGCCGATAGTCAGCGCGCGATGTTGACACGGGGTCCAATGGCCCCCCCCAAACCATGAGGCGCCCGCAAGATGGCAAAGGCAAAGTTTGAACGGAATAAACCGCACGTAAACATCGGGACCATTGGTCACGTTGATCACGGCAAGACGACGCTGACGGCGGCGATCACGAAGTATTTCGGTGATTTCAAAGCCTATG
>JBARVN010000083.1:0-1522 GCA_049646285.1 Albidovulum sp.
AGCCCGGCCTTAGAGACCAGATCGTCCAGTTCCGGCGCGTCAAGATAGTTGACAAACTCACCCGTCAGCCCGTCCGGCGTCTGCAGGCTGTATGCGGTGATACGGTTTTGCAGCGTGTATTCTTCAGCGCGGATATTGAACTCACTCGGCTCAATCACCATGCCGCATTCATTCTTGATCGCGATCGGGTGGGTGTCGCGCACGCTTGAATAGCTGACAACACCAATCGCAGTCGGGTCCTTTTCGACACTCACCGTCAGTTCCCGATTGGACTGCACGGTCTTGGTGGTATCGCTCAGGGCCAGGCCAAGTGGCTGCATCAGCAACGTCTCGACATGGGCGGCAACATCGGTGCCGCGACCAAAACCATAGACGGTGATGGGTAGATCCGGGCCGCCAAGGACGGACCAGTTGGAAATCTGCCCGGCCATGACCGCAGCAATCTGTTCGACCGACATCGAGGCAACCGGATTGTCCGGATGGGTCACAACCACATAGCCATCGACGGCCACGACGCGTTCTTGTTCAAAGGCGCGAAGATTGCCGCCGCCTGACGCCCGCACGGTTCGGGCAGTGGCGTCATCGACCGGCGTTTCGCTCAGGATGATCGACGCGGAGCCATTGGCAAGCATCGCGAAAGCCTCATTGTCGCCCGCCGGTTCCACGGCAATCCGCGATACCGCATCGCCGGAATAGTCATTGAACTGGATCTCAAACGGGCGCTTGGTCGCCGCTTCGCCCTGACTTGCATTATCGGCATCAAGCGACATCCCTGATGTGCTCAGCAGCCGGACATTCATTTCCTGACGCGCCGCGAAACCTTCTGCCAACAGCGGCAAAATGACATCGGCCATCTGGCCCGGTGCGGCTATCGTCACGTCGGTCTTGCCGTCAATCGCGACCGGGCAGGCAGCACCTTTGCAGGTGACCTCATCCATATCGAAGCTCACAACGCCGATATTCGTCTCGACGGTAAATTTTTTGTTCGCGGCAGAGATCAGTTTGCCAGACACACGAAGGCTGCCGTCGTTCCCGATCAGCTCGACCGCCTGCGCATGAACTTCAGGCGCAAAACCCGTCGCCGCGATGGCCATGGCGCACAAAGTGCGGGTAATTCGAGGACTGATCATGATCGTAGTCACCACTTCATTTGGGTAAGGGCGGGCTGGTCCGCCTTGGGAACTCCCCGAGGGAACGGCCGGCAATGGCTTCAATCATTGCCGGCCATTGATCCTTAGGTCTTGACCCAGATTTCCACCCGGCGGTTGGTTGCCCGTCCATGCGGATTGGTGTTGCATGCGACCGGCTCCAACTCACCAAAGCCCATTGCCTTGACGTCGACCCCGTCCAACTCGCCGCCGGACGCGGCGCTCATCAGGTCTTGCATAACGGCCTCGGCACGCTCTTGCGAGATCAGCAGGTTGGGATCGAACGGCCCCTTGTCATCGGTGAACCCGACCACGATCACTTCGCTTGGCTTGTGATCACGCAGATAGTTCACCGCCCGCATCAGGTCGCGCTG
>JBARVN010000084.1:0-2418 GCA_049646285.1 Albidovulum sp.
TTCCATTCTTCGTCGGCCTTGCAGTTGTGGCCGAACCGATCTTGCGGCTGTTCTTTGGTGAGGAATGGCTGGGGGCGGCACCTGTCTTGTCGGTCATGGCGTTCCTTGGCCTCTATTTCTCAATCGCCATGGTGCAGCAAAGCTTTTGCCTCGCGGCCGGCAAGGCAGGAGAAATCACGCTGCTGACTTGGGGCAATGTCGCCCTTGGTGCCGTTTTGATGGTGGTGGCCGCGCGCTGGGGCGTGGTCGCGATCACCGGAGCATTTGTGGCCGCACATTTTATTCTTTGGGGATTTCGCTTTCGTCTGGTCGCGCGTTTGGGAGAGATGTCGGCCCTGCCATTGGTGACCTGCAACATTGTCCCTGCCCTTGCGACCGCGGCAATGGCGGCTGCTGTCATCGCGGTGCATCAGGCCTTGTCCGGATGGCCGCTTGCCGTCGATCTGGCCATCAGTATTCTGACCGGAGTGGCGGTCTTTGCCGCCCTAACGTTCCTGCTGATGCGGGACCGCCTGCGCCTTTTCTTGTCTTATGCGCGCCCAGATGCTGTGGAGACCACCGCATGAAGTCCCTTCGTATCGTGATGTTTACCACCTTCTACCCGCCCTATTCCTTCGGGGGCGACGCGATCGGTGTTCAGCGCATGGCGCGCGCACTGGCGGCGCGGGGGCACGATGTGAGCGTCGTCCATGATGAAGACAGCTATCTTATCCTTGGTGGCAAGCCGCAACATGAGGGCGCGCCAGATGGGGTGCGTCGGATCGGGCTGCGCAGCAAACACGGGATCGTCTCGAACCTGCTGACCCAGCAACTGGGCCGTCCGGTGATGCACAAGGGCCGTATCGAAGAGATACTGGCCGAGCGCAAACCCGATATCATCTGGCACAACAACACCTCGCTGATCGGGGGGCCTGGCCTGCTGCCGATGGGTGAAGGCCTTAAGATTTATGAGGCGCATGAACACTGGCTGGTCTGCCCGACCCATGTTCTTTGGCGTCACGGACGGGAGCTTTGTGACAAGCGCGAATGTCTTAAGTGTCAGCTTAGCTACAAACGCCCGCCGCAGTTTTGGCGCCATACCGGCATGCTTGACCGGGCGCTGGATCATATGGATCTGATTATCGCGAAAAGTGAATTCAGCCGGGCCAAGCACCGGGAATTTGGCCTGCGCCATGAGATGCAGGTGTTGCCCTATTTTCTGCCGGATCTGACGGTTGCGACGAAGCCCTATACCGGTCATCCGCGCCCATATTTTCTGTTTGTTGGACGGCTGGAAAAAATCAAGGGGCTGCAAGACGTGTTTCCGGCAATGGACCGGTATCCTGACGCCGATCTTCTGATCCTTGGGGACGGCGATTATGCGGGCGCGTTGAAGGCATTGGCTGCCAACAATCCGCGCATCCAGTTTCTGGGCCGAAAATCACCGGAAGAGCTGGACGCCTACTATCGCGGCGCGCTTGGCCTGATTGTGCCTTCGGTCTGCTATGAGACCTTTGGGATCATCTTGATCGAAAGTTTCCGCCTGGGCACGCCAGTGATCGCGCGCCGTCTTGGGCCATTTCCTGAAATTGTGGAAACCTCAGGTGGCGGAAAGCTGTTTGGCACAGAAGACGACCTGATCGACGCCATGCGCGCCCTGCAATCCGACCCGGAAGGCCGAGCGAAACAGGCCCGCGCGGCCCGCAATGCATTTGAGACGATCTGGCACGAAGCGCCAGTGATGGAGGCCTACGGGGCCGCCTTTGCGCAAGCCGCGCATAAGAGGGGCGATCATGTGTTGGCCCGCGCGCTGGACGGTGGCGCGTTTCAGCATGGCGCGGGAAAAGCGATCTGAGGTTTCTGCGGTGGGCCGCACCCAAGTGCCTATTGCGTTTCGCGTTAAACCTGAACCACTTAACACTGCCTGAAATCTTAGATTTCAACGCGTTAAGTGATGCCGCATGTCTCAAGTCAAACGCGAAACGCTTTAAGGGGCCAGTGTTCCGATGCGGTGGGCGTTTGCCATCACCGAAAACGTGATGGTCGTGGCCGGGATTGACGGCAAAACCGATGCATCGACAATATGCAACCGGTTTAGCCCCGCAGGCCGCCCAAGCGCATCTGACTGGCCTGCGGCCGCATCTTCGGCCATTGGAATGGTCGATCCGACATGGAAGCTCGACCCGGGCGCGCCGGGCCGGCTGGCGAAACTTAGCGCTGTCAGACCGGCTTTGCCCATGACCTTTGCCATGCGCAGTGTCGCGGCTTTCAACACCCGCTCCATCATCAGGTTGGGGTTGAGTTTTGCGGTCAGCCGCCCGTCTGATGCAAGGCCAAGGCCAATCTGATGCGAATGATCCGAATGCAAGAACAACTGGGCCACGATCAGATGGCGCGCCAGCATCCGCCAGAAGGGCGCTGATCCCGGCAGCTTGCGCC
>JBARVN010000085.1:0-37671 GCA_049646285.1 Albidovulum sp.
TGCCCGATGAAGTTGTCGAAGCCGGGCATATGAGCGGCTCAACCCGCTGGCAGATGCTGCGCAATGTCTATGTGCCCGCAGCACGGACCGAGATTCTGGTGGGCGTCAATCAGGTGATCATGCTGTCCCTTGCGATGGTGGTTCTGACCGCGTTCATCGGAATGCCTGGTCTGGGGGCCAAACTGCTGTCGCTGATGAATTCGCTGAAGCTTGGCAGAAGCTTTGAGATCGGTGTCACAATTGTTTTGCTCGCGGTGACGCTGGATCGCTGTTCCAAAGCCTGGGTGGTCAAGCAGCCAACGCATTTTGCGCGCGGCACGCCTTGGTGGCAGCGCAATCTGCTGCTGCTGGTCGGGATCGCGGGATTTGTAGGGTTTACGCTGATTGCGCAATTTGTGCAGTTGGCCGATCACATTGAACGCACCCAAGACCTGTCGATGGGCAAAGAGATTGATGACATTTTCCGCAGTGCGCTGGCCAATCCGACGGTCACCGCGATCACCGGCTGGCTGCGCTGGTTTCTGATCACATGGGTGTTGATCCCGTTCCGCAACGCGGTTTTGTGGCTGCCTTCACTTTCGATCATTCTGGTTTTCGCTGCGGCGGGTTACGCAGCGGGCGGGCGACGCTCAGCGTTGTTGGCAGGCGGCTTCTTTGCCATCGTGGCGCTGACCGGGTGGTGGGACCGGGCGATGATCACGCTTTATGCGGTGACTTCGGCGGTGATCCTTGCGGCGCTGATCGGTCTGCCATTGGGCATCTTGGCGGCACGGCGTAAAAAGTGGGCGGAACCGATCCTTTTGGTTTGTGATACGGCCCAGACCTTCCCAAGCTTCATCTATCTGATCCCCGCAATCATGCTTTTTGGGGTCAATGACGTCGCCGTTATCTTCGCGATCTTCATCTTCGCGACTGTTCCCTTGATGCGCTACACGATTGAAGGCATCCGGGCTGTGCCCGAAGAGCTGACTGAGGCGGCTGACATGTCGGGCGCTACGCGCAGTCAGAAGCTATGGAAAGTACAGATCCCGCTGGCGCTGCCGACCATGGCCGTGGGGTTCAATCAAGCGATTATGTTTGCCTTCTTCATGGTGATCATCGCGGCGTTCATTGGCACCCAGGATCTGGGCCAGGAATTGCAAAAGACGCTTGCTGGCAACCAGTTGGGCAAGAATTTCGTCCTTGGCATGTGTGTTGCGCTGATGGCGCTGGCCTTTGATCACATCATTCTGCGCTGGTCGGCCAAACGGCGCAAAATTCTGGGCGTGGGGTAGGGCATGGTCATGACAGACACACGTCGGCAGGTTGCGCGTCTAGACACGTCCGAGTTCGTGGTTTTACCGTCCTTCGGCGGCGAAGACGGGTCGATGACGTGGCACAACATATCTTTTGATGCCGAAACCGGCTTGGGCAGTTATTTGATGGTGATGGCGCCCGGTGCCAGCAGCACACCGCATAGGCACGAAGGCGCGGAAGAGTTCTATGTGCTGGACGGCGAACTTCATGACTTCGATGGCCATGTCTACCACAAAGGTGATTTTGTCCATCTTGCGCCCGGCACGGCCCATACATCTCTTTCGCCCACAGGGTGCAAACTGCTTGTGACGCATTGGGGCAAAACCGAACCCGTTTGCATTGGTGATCTGGAGCCGCTTTCATGAACCAGCAACCGGTCTTTGAAACACCGTTTCAACGCGCAGGGGTTTTGACACCCGGCCTTCCGGTATTGCCGGCAGGTGTGGAACGGCATCCGGTCCCCGGCGGGGGTAGCAGGGCGGTGCCGATTTCCAAGGGCGATGAAATCACCGTCCAAGACCGCGAGGGTCTGCAGCCCGTGGAACTGGTGTTCTTCGCCCCCGATGGCCGCTCGGACGCGGGTATGATCGGCGCCAAGGGCGGGCGCGATCCCAAAGGGTTGAAGTCCGCGCTGTTGCGCGACCCTTCGGGGCAGAAGGTGGTGCGGGCATTAGAGGTGGCGGGGTTCGATCTTGCCCGCGCGGATGGAACGCTGCTCTTCGAAGAAGGCTCCCGCCCCGGCGACTTTGCCACCTATGTCGCCGCTCAGGACGGGCTGTTGATCGTTTGTGCCGCGGGTGAACCGATGGAGCCTCATTCGCAATGGGCGCCGACCGAAGTGGTCGTTTATATCCGTCGCACCGCGCTGCTAAACACGCCCGAACGGCTTTCCCCCCCCGACCCGCTGGCCGACCCGCTGCTGGATGAGAATATCCTGCCCGGGCAGGCGCGGCCCTATCTGGTCAAGGCAGGGCAGTTCATTCAGGTTCTCGACGTGCAGGGGCGCGAATGTTCGGACTTTCAGGCCTTTTCGCTGCGCGCCCTCGACCGCGGGATTGAACGCGAGATTGACCCCACCACCACCCGGTCTCTGATGGGCGCGCTCTATCCGATGCCCGGCCTTCATGCGAAATATTTCTCGGTCGATCAGGAACCGCTGATCGAGATCGTGCAAGACACGGTCGGGCGCCACGATACGTTCGGGCTGGCCTGCACAGCGCGCTATTATGAGGATCTGGGCTATCCCGGCCATATCAACTGTTCGGACAATATCAACCGCGAACTGGCGGAATTTGGCATCCGCCCGCGCGGTGGTTGGCCGGCAATCAACTACTTTTTCAACACATTGCTCGACGACACCCATGCGATCGGAATGGATGAGCCGTGGTCGCGGCCGGGGGACTATGTGCTGCTCAGGGCGCTGACGGATCTGGTCTGCGTCTCGACGGCATGCCCTTGCGATATTGATCCCGCGAATGGCTGGAACCCGACCGATATTCAGGTGCGGGTCTATGAGAAAACCGAAGACTTCAAGCGCTCCATTGGCTGGCGCAAGACACCGGGGGCTGATTTGGAAGAGACCAAGAAAACCGGATTTCACGACTGCTTTGCGCGGCATACGCGGAATTTCGTGGAATATGCAGGCTACTGGCTGCCGCAGAACATGACCGGCCACGGGGCTGTCGCCGAATACTGGGCGGCGCGCGAAAAGGCCGTGGTGATGGACCTAAGCCCCTTGCGCAAATACGAGGTGACGGGCCCCGATGCTGAGGCTTTGATGCAGGCCTGTGTGACCCGTGACATCAAGAAACTGCCGGTCGGCGGCATCGTCTATACCGCGATGTGCTACGACCATGGCGGTATGATAGATGATGGAACCGTCTTCCGTTTGGGCGAAACCAACTTCCGCTGGATCGGCGGCAATGACCAGTCCGGCCTGTGGCTAAGGAAACAGGCCGAAGACCGGGGCTTGAATGCCTGGGTACGGTCCTCCACCGACCACCATTGTAATATCGCCGTTCAGGGGCCGCTGTCGCGCGACATCCTCAAAGATATCATCTGGACCCCGCCCGCTCAGCCCTCGGTCGAGGAATTGGGCTGGTTCCGCCTGACCATAGGCCGCATCGGTGATTTCCACGGGCCGTCTGTCGTGGTCAGCCGCACGGGCTATTCGGGCGAGCTGGGATATGAGATTTTTTGCCACCCAAAAGATGCTGAGGCGGTCTTCGACGCTGTCTGGGCGGCAGGTGCGCCGATGGGCATGATCCCCTTGGGGCTTGAGGCGCTGAACATGCTCAGGATCGAAGCGGGGCTGATCTTTGCCGGCTCTGAATTCGATGACCAGACCGACCCGATGGAGGCCGGCATCGGCTTTACCGTGCCGCTGAAATCGAAGGCTGACAATTTCACTGGCCGTGCAGCGCTTGAGGCGCGCAAGGCGCATCCGCAAAAAAAGCTGGTGGGGCTGGAGCTGGAGGGTGGCGTCGTGCCCACACCTGGCGATTGCGTCCATGTCGGCAAGCCACAGATTGGTGTCGTGACCTCGGCCGTGAAATCCCCGATCCTCGGCAAGGTCATCGCACTGGCCCGGCTCGACGTCACCCACGCGGCGATCGGCAGCGAAGTTGAGATCGGTCGACTTGACGGTGACCAGAAGCGGCTGAAAGCAACAGTATCCCCGTTCCCGCATTTCGACCCCACAAAAGATCGCGTCAAGGGGAACTATTGAATAAACCCGCGCGCCCCATGCCCGGAACGGCCAGCCAAAACCGATCAACCAAGGGCGAGAATCACAAAGGCCATTCACCCTATTATGTGTGAACGGCCTGTGAACGGCTTTTGATCTTTAGCCTCTGTACCCTATCAAGCAACCCGCAAGTCGCTGATTTTATTGGAGCGGGCGATGAGATTCGAACTCACGACCCTAACCTTGGCAAGGTTATGCTCTACCCCTGAGCTACGCCCGCATCCTTGGGTGGGAGCGATGTATTAAACCTCACAGGCCGCCGCAAGAGGAAAATCGCGCCCCGGGGGCAGATTTTTCGTATCGGGTGACATTCCGTCGGTTCGGTGCGGATGAAAGCGGTTCTGGCCACCCCTTTCGGCCTCTGATCGCAGCAACTTTGGCTGAAAGCGATTCGTGTTCAGCTGGAATTCATGGCGTAATCTTTTGAAAGATAATAAAAAAATAGTTACCAAAACCCTAAGATGGCTGCAAACTCGCATCAAAGCAGCCCTGCGCGGGCGGATTAAGGATGAGGGCGAAATAGTGCCCTCACGTTGTCGCAACTATGTCGAAATCTAGGCGAATTTCGGGTGCTGACTGGATGCATCGCCGCATTGGCAGAGCGAACGCCCCAATCGGGCAGAACCGGGACCGAAAGGATAGTACCATGTTCATGCACAAAGCTTCCGAATTTCATCCGTCTGAAATGATATCGGCTGATGCCATTCCCGACGGCCACTTGGCGTTGTCCCCTAGGCTGGGCAACAGACACGCGGGGCTGCTTGCGGGCAGTCTGGTTGAAACGGCCGGTGGTTGGCGCAGGGTCGAGACCCTGACACCCGGTGCCTGCGTCGCGACCTTTGATGGGGATTATGCCAAACTGACCCGTGTCGAACATCGGACACTGTGGCCCGCCTTGTCCGATGAGGTCATCTTTGTGCCTGCCGGTGCATTGGATAATTGCAGTGATTTCAGCCTTTTGGCAGATCAGCTTGTTCTTTTGACCTCTGATATCGCGCAAGAGGTGCTTGATGCCCCCGGCGCTATGTTCCCTGCGGCGGCCCTTGTTGGGTTTCGCGGCATCACCCGCCAACCGATCCTCAACCCGGTCGAGGTGCTGACCTTGCGTTTTGCGGATGAAGAGGTTGTCTACGTCAACTCGGGCGCGCTTATTCATTGCGCAGCCGAAGGGCCGGACGCGAAAAGCGGGGCAATGGCCAAGCGGTATTTTGAGGTGCTCGAAGAGCCGCGGGCGCAAGCGATGCTGGGGCTGATGGCTGCGGGCGTGGTCACGACACACGGGGTTCAGTACGCGGCCTAAGCCAGCTTGCCTGAGGGGCCGAACAGATGGGGGCATTCTGCCCCCGTTTTTTCGTGTTTTGCCCTTTGTTATGCGCGTTTGGAACGGAAAACCGGTAACGTCACATCGTCTTGGGCCGCGCCATTCTCGGACAGCGCATCTTGAATGGCAGTGGCCAGGCAGATGTCTTCCGCGCCGGTGTCTTCGTCACATTCCCCGTCGACCGGGGCCATTTCTTCGCGCGGCAAAGGCGAAAGCAGCAATAGGGGCGAGGGATCAGCGGCCATCGCGTGCACAGACGGGATTTGGGGCGCCTGTTCACCGCCGGTCAATTCGGTCACCAGCTCGGCCTGCGTATAGCCGGCCTCACGCAACAGTCGGCATACATCCCGCGCGCGGTCTTCCAATTGGCCGATCTGCCGGTCGATCCTGTCGATCCCGGCGCGGCACGTGTCTGGGTTGAGACCGGTATCCGGCCCCATCCAGCCCAAAGATCCACGTAAGTTTCCCAAGGTCAGGATTACATCCTCGACCAAAAAAGATTCAAAAGCCGTGCGAAGCCTGTCGGTCATTTTCTCACCCCTGAAGTCCCCAAGGGTGAGATTAGAGCGTCAACTGCTAATAACTGGCTAACCGGCGACGGGATCGGCGCCCACGGTGTCAGAATTCCAGTTCGACCAGCAAATCCTTGGCGTCAATCTGGCTGCCCGGATGCACGTGGACGGCTTTCACGGTGGCCGCACGGTCCGCGTGAATGCCGGTTTCCATCTTCATGGCTTCGATGGTCAGCAACAGATCACCGGCATTGACCTTCTGGCCGGCCGACACTGTGACCGAAGCAACCGAGCCGGGCATTGGCGCGCCGAGATGGGCCGGATTGCCATCGCTTGCCTTCGGTTTGGCGGCTGTCTTGGCTTTGACGGCCCGGTTCGGAACCCGGATGACACGCGGCTGGCCGTTCAGCTCGAAAAAGACTTTGGCTTCGCCTTCGTCATTGGTCTCGCCCACGGCTTGCAACCGAATTTCCAAGGTTTTGCCGGGGTCAATCTCTGACGTGATTTCTTCGCCCGGTTGCATGCCATAGAAAAACGTGCGGGTTGGCAAGGTGCGGACCGGTCCATAGATCCGGTGGCGGCCCATGTAGTCGAGGAACACTTTGGGATACATGAGGTATCCGTTCAGATCTTCATCATCGACGCCAAAGCCCATCAATTCCTTTGACAGATCCGCGCGGGTTTTTTCCAGATCTACGGGCGGAAGATGTTTGCCGGGCCGGTCGGTATTGGGTTTTTCTCCCTTGAGAACTTTTTTGACAATTCCTTCCGGAAAGCCACCGGGAGGTTGCCCGAGATTGCCGCGCATCATGTCTACGACCGAGTCGGGAAAGGCCACATCACCGGCAGGATCTTCGACCTGAGCGCGGGTGATGCCCTGGGCCACCATCATAAGGGCCATATCGCCCACAACCTTGGACGATGGCGTCACCTTGACGATATCGCCGAACATCTGGTTGGCGTCGGCATAGGCTTGCGCGACCTCGGGCCACCGCTCTTCAAGTCCAAGCGACCGTGCCTGTGCTTTCAGATTGGTGAACTGGCCTCCGGGCATTTCGTGTAGATAAACCTCGGATGCAGGGGCCTCGATACCGCTTTCAAAGGCTGCGTATTCGTGGCGCACACCTTCCCAATAGTTGGAAATCTCGCGGATCGCCGAGATGTCGAGGCCAGTGTCACGCTCGGTATGAGCAAGCGCCTCGACGATGGAGCCAAGACAGGGCTGCGAGGTGCCGCCCGAAAATGCATCCATCGCCGCATCGACGGCGTCAACGCCTGCATCGGCGGCGGCCAGGATCGTGGCGGCAGCGATGCCTGAAGTGTCATGGGTGTGGAAGTGGATCGGCAGGCCGACCTCTTCGCGCAGGGCTTTGATCAGGACACGGGCCGAAGCAGGCTTCAAAAGCCCGGCCATATCCTTCAACCCCAGAACATGCGCACCCGCCGCTTTCAGCGCCTTGCCCATGGTGACGTAGTAGTTCAGGTCATACTTTGCCCGGTCAGGGTTCAGGATATCACCGGTGTAGCAGATCGAGCCTTCGCAGACCTTGTTCTGCTCAACCACGGCATCCATCGCCACGCGCATATTCTCAACCCAGTTGAGGCTGTCGAAGATGCGAAACACATCAATCCCGGTTTTGGCGGCCTGCCGGACGAATTCTTGCACCACGTTGTCGGGGTAGTTGGTGTAGCCCACGCCGTTGGAGGCGCGCAGCAGCATCTGCGTCATCACATTCGGCATTGTGGCACGCAAATCGCGCAGGCGCTGCCATGGGCATTCTTGCAAGAAGCGGTAGGCCACGTCGAAGGTGGCCCCACCCCAGCATTCTACGCTGAATAGCTGCGGCAGGTTCGCGGCATAGGCGGGTGCGACCTTGATCATGTCGATCGAGCGCATGCGGGTTGCCAGCAAAGATTGATGGCCGTCGCGCATGGTGGTGTCGGTCAGCAAAAGCTGCTTTTGCGCACCCATCCAGTCTGCCACCGCTTGCGGCCCCTTTTCATCCAAGAGGTTGCGCGTGCCTTTGGCAGGGGCGGCGCGCAGGGCCGGGCGCTTGGGCGCGCGGACTTCGGCCGGCGGCATGGGGCGGCCTGCAGTTTCCGGATGGCCGTTTACGGTAATGTCGGCAATGTAGGTCAGGATCTTGGTCGCGCGGTCGCGGCGCTTTTTGAAATTGAACAGCCCCGGCGTCGTGTCGATGAACTTGGTTGTATAGGTGTCATCAAGGAAAGTCGGGTGCTTTAGCAGGTTCTCAACAAAGGCGATGTTGGTGGAAACGCCACGGATCCGGAATTCACGCAAGGCACGATCCATGCGGGCGATGGCTTGCGTCGGTGTCGGTGCCCAGGCGGTTACCTTGACCAGGAGGGAATCGTAATAGCGGGTGATGACGCCACCGGCATAGGCGGTGCCGCCGTCAAGCCGGATGCCCATGCCCGTAGCCGAGCGATAGGCGGTGATGCGGCCATAATCGGGGATGAAGTTGTTTTGCGGGTCTTCGGTGGTGACCCGGCATTGCAGCGCGTGGCCCTTGAGGTGGATATCTTCCTGCCGCTCGACGCCTGTCGCCTCGGCCAATGTCTTGCCCTCGGCGATTTTGATCTGGCTTTGCACGATGTCGATGCCGGTCACCTCTTCGGTGACGGTGTGTTCAACCTGAACGCGGGGATTGACCTCGATGAAGTAGAACTTCTCATCATCCATATCCATCAGGAATTCAACGGTGCCGGCGCATTCGTAGTTCACATGGGCGCAGATCTTGCGGCCAAGCTCGCAGACCTCGGAGCGCTGGGCGTCGGTAAGATAGGGGGCAGGGGCGCGTTCCACGACCTTTTGGTTGCGGCGCTGCACGGTGCAGTCACGCTCATAAAGATGGTAGATCTGGCCATGGCTGTCGCCAAGGATCTGCACTTCGACATGACGTGCGCGCAAGATCATCTTTTCCAGATAGCCCTCGCCATTGCCAAAGGCGGCTTCCGCTTCGCGGCGGCCTTCCCGGACCTTTTCAACCAGCTCGTCAGGGCCATTGATCGGGCGCATGCCGCGCCCGCCGCCGCCCCACGACGCCTTGAGCATCAGGGGATAGCCGACGCTGGCCGCCTCGGCCCTGATCGCGTCAAAATCATCGCCCAGCACTTCTGTCGCGGGGATCACCGGCACGCCAGCCTCAACCGCCACGCGCCGCGCGCTGGCCTTGTCGCCAAGGGCGCGCATGGTTTCAGCCTTCGGGCCAATGAATGTGATGCCGCTGGCAGCGCAAGCTTCGACGAAATCGGGATTTTCAGACAAAAGGCCGTAACCGGGGTGGATCGCATCGGCACCGCAGGCCTTGGCGACCCGGATGATATCCTCAATCGAAAGATAGGCCGCGACCGGTCCCATGCCTTCGCCGATCCGGTAGGCTTCATCCGCCTTGAACCGGTGCAGCGACAGCTTGTCTTCTTCGGCATAGACCGCGACGGTTCGCTTGCCAAGTTCGGTGGCCGCGCGCATGACGCGAATTGCAATTTCGCCGCGGTTGGCAATCAGGATCTTTTTGAAATCGGCCATCTGAACTCTCTCTGTTGCGCGGCTGAACCTTAGCCATGCTGCAGTGCAGCGCAATACCTAGAAATACCGAATTGCCAATATTCGGCAACATTTTGTACTACATAAGCTCCATATTTTGGCATTCTGACGCGCATGCGAAACAATAGTGCCAAAAGCGACAGCGTCGCAGTCGCGCTTTCGCACGGGTGTAGTTGCTTTTGTAAATCTGCGGCATGGGGCCGGGCGACATTTACCGCCGCTATCCCGACATTTGTGGGTAGGGCACGCAGAGCGCTACGTGCCTGTCACAAGTGCTCCGGTCAGGTCGCTCAGCGATTTTGCCCCGAGCTGACCCATATTCGAGATCATGTCCTTGGTCAGTATATCAACAAGATGCGCAGGCCCCGCGTCATCAAGGGCCGCCAGAGCGTAGTGCCATGCGCGCCCCAGCATCACGAAATCAGCCCCAAGGGCGATGGCGCGCAGAATATCGAGGCCGCCTTCAATGCCGCTGTCGAAAATCACGGGCAGGGTTGTCGCGGCCCGAATGCTCGGCAACACTTCAATCGTTGCAGGGCTGGCGTCAAACTGTCGGCCCGCATGGTTTGATACCCAGATCGCATCGACGCCCTCATCTTGCAGACGTGCCGCATCATCTGCGCGCAGCACACCTTTGATGATCAGCTGCCCATCCCAGGCATCGCGCAGCGATTTGACATAGTCCCAGTCAGGTGAGGTGCGCAGCAAATAGCCGACATGTGCCGTGGATGAGAGGCTGACCGTGGTATCGGCATACCCGTCCATCAGCCGCATGCGCGGCATGCCCATTCTGGCCGTGCCAATGGCCCAAGCGGGGCAACGTGCCACCTGCGCCAACAGCTTTGCGTTCAGCTTCGGCGGTTGGGTCAGTCCGCTACGGGTTTGGCGTTCGCGGCGGCTGGCCACGGGTACATCCACCGTCAGGATCAGTGCGGTAAAGCCCGCGTCCTTCGCCCGCTTTAGCATGTCGGCGCGGATCTTGGCGTCGCGGGGGGGATACATCTGAAACCAGCCATGCACCCCAAGCGCCGGCGACACGAATTCAGGCGTCTGGCTGGCAACGGTCGACAAGGAATATGGCAGGCCCGCCTGCGCCGCGGCCCGCGCAAGCTTGCGTTCTGCATCCGGCCAGATCAACCCGGACATGCCCACCGGGGCCACACCGAACGGCAAAGGAAACGTGTGATCGAAAAGGCTTGTGCTCAGATCTGGTGTAAATTCCCCATGCAGGATCGAGGGTTGGAACAACACCGCGTCCAGCTTTGCCCGGTTGCGCCGCAGCGTCGCCTCGGTGCCGGTCGCACTGTCAAGATATTCCCAAACAAAATGGGGGATCCGGCGCCGTGCGGTACGGGCCAGATCGGACAGGGCGGGGTATCGGGCGTGCTGGTCCATGACTTCTACACAATAAAAGGGCATTGATTACCGGTCTGGATAGCGGGATGGCGCGCCGATACCAACACAAAAAAGCGCCCCCGAAGGACGGGGGGCGCTGATTAAGCTGCGAGATCGGGGTCAGGCGGTTTGCATAAGCTCTTGGTACTTTTCAGGGTCGGGCACTTTTTCCATCGTGTTGATGCTGACATGCGGCCATCCGATCAGCCCGGGCATGCCGTCGCGCCGGGGGAAGAAGTCCAGCATGACCACCTGAGAATACGCCAAGACAAGCTTCGGGTCGCCGTTCTTGTCCTTGTCCGTCAGCTCCATGACGTAAAAGATTGATTCCATCTGCGCCGCGTTGGCCTGTTTGACCACGAAGGGAATGTTGTGGATCCCGCCGCTGTTGACCGTTGTGCTGACTTTCAGGATCGTGGTCCGCACGACATTGCCGGGGATGCCAAGCGCCAACAGCCCCTCAGGCGATACCGGGTTGAACCCTGGGAACGGGTCGGTGATTATTCCTTTGAACGGATTGTCGTTATAGTGCTTGTAGGGCCGCAGATAGGGGTTGTTGTCGAGGTTTTGGCTTACCCCAATCGGCAATCCATTGATCGGTTGGATTGTCGGAGGGCCGTCAATGACCTCACTTTCCCCAAGCGCCAGAACGGAATCGCCATGCGGAACGGTGCTGAGACGGGCAATGTCCAGATTGTCAGTCCGCTCATTCGTCATATGCAGCCAAAGCCCCGGTTCGTGATGGATCGGGAGGTCGGCGGCACCTGCAAGCCCGCTGTCAGGCTCATCCTCCGCTTTGAGCTGCCGGACTGTCTGTTCGAAATCCAGTGTCACAACGAACTGATCTGTGTTGGTGCCTGCCCCTTTGGCGATGCCGCGGTTGGGGACAGCCTTGTCAACAAGGTTAAATTTCAGCTCTTCGTTGTATTGATTGACCAGCAGTCGGTAGTTGAAGGGGTTGTCAGCCCGCGCAAAGGGCAGTGCGATCATATTCCAGCCGCGCCCATTGAATGCGTCGGTGTTTTTCCACACGCCTGGCAGTAACTTTAGCGGGCCAAGATCTTCGTCGCCGGGAGTGGCAACTTCAAGTTGCCGGCCGGACTTTCTATACTCTTCAAGGCGGCTCTTATTGACCATTGGTACAATCTCCTGAGTTAAAAATAGTTGGGTCGTAAAAATATTCGGACGCATGGTGAAAATAAAATGCCCATGGCGCGAATGATGGATAGTATCATATTTCCCGCCCCGATTGTATCAAAGCGAGGAAGATCGCGCCGGAAAGGCCAAAATCCGCCGATGCGACTGCGCCGGAAAGCGCGCATGTGGATCGCGGCATCGCCTCGCCCCGCAAATGTGCAGAGCGCGACCGCTGCGATGTGGCGAACATTCTGTGAACACCTCTTTTCCTGCGGCAAAGATCGGTCTAGTCTGCGGGTATGAGTGATTTCGACGAACATGAGGCTTTCGAGGCCGCAACGCCGCGCCTGAGCGCGATGGCGATGGCCGCACGACCCGCGCCCTATCTTGATGGGCTGAACCCGGCGCAGCGTCAGGCGGTGGAAACACTGGATGGCCCGGTCCTGATGCTGGCGGGCGCAGGCACTGGCAAAACCCGGGCGCTGACGGCACGTATTGCCCATCTTCTTGCGCGCGGCGTCGCACGTCCGAACGAAATCCTTGCGGTGACGTTCACCAACAAGGCCGCGCGCGCGATGAAGGATCGGGTGGGCCGGTTGATGGGCCACGCGGTCGAAGGCCTGCCGTGGATGGGAACCTTTCATTCAATTTCGGTCAAGATATTGCGACGCCACGCCGAACTGGTGGGGTTGAAATCCAATTTCACCATTCTCGATACCGACGACCAGATCCGACTTTTGAAACAGGTGATCTCGGCCGCGAACATTGACGAAAAGCGCTGGCCCGCGCGCCAGCTGGCCGGGCTGATTGATCAGTGGAAGAACCGGGCATGGGGGCCCGAGCAGGTGCCCTCATCGGAAGCGAGCGCATTCAACAATGTAGGCACTGAGCTTTATGCGGCCTATCAGCGGCGCTTGCTGACCCTGAATGCGGCGGATTTCGGGGATCTTTTGCTGCATGTCGTGACCATCTTGCAGTCTCATCCCGACGTTCTTGACCAATATCAGCGCTGGTTTCGCTATATTCTTGTCGATGAGTATCAAGATACCAACGTAGCGCAATACCTGTGGCTGCGACTCTTGGCGGCGAAACATAAGAATATCTGCTGTGTCGGTGATGACGATCAGTCGATCTATGGATGGCGCGGCGCCGAGGTTGGCAACATCTTGCGGTTTGAAAAGGACTTCCCCGGCGCGGTGGTGATCCGGTTGGAGCAGAATTACCGCTCGACCGAACATATACTTGCGGCTGCCTCGGTGCTGATATCGGCCAATGCCGGGCGTCTGGGCAAGACGCTTTGGACCGAAGCAGAGGGCGGCGAAAAGCTGCGCCTTATCGGCCATTGGGACGGCGAGGAAGAGGCGCGCTGGATCGGGGAAGAGGCAGAGGCCCTGCAAAGGGGCACGCGCGGTCTGGACCCGGTGGGCCTTGATCACCAGGCGATACTGGTGCGGGCCAGCCATCAGATGCGCGCTTTTGAAGACCGGTTTTTGACCATTGGGTTGCCCTACCGGGTGATCGGCGGCCCGCGGTTCTATGAACGCATGGAAATCCGCGATGCGATGGCCTATTTCCGGCTTGCGGTGTCGCCGGCAGACGATCTGGCGTTTGAGCGGGTGGTCAACACGCCCAAACGCGGGCTGGGCGACAAGGCGCAGCAAACCATCCAACACCTCGCGCGCGAAGACGGGATGAACCTGCTCGACGGCGCGCGCTATGCGGTGGCGGCTGGCCGGATCGGCGGCAAGGGCGCGGGGCTGCTGCGGGCCTTCGTTGAAAACATTGACCGCTGGCACCGCCTGACGCTGCAGCCCGGACACAATCATGTCGAACTGGCCGAGATGATCTTGGAGGAGAGCGGCTACACTGAGATGTGGCAAAACGACAAAACCCCCGAAGCGCCGGGGCGATTGGAAAACCTCAAAGAGCTTGTCAAAGCGCTGGAGCAGTTCGAAAACCTTCAGGGCTTTTTGGAACACGTCTCGCTGATCATGGACAATGAAACCGAAGATGCGGCCGAAAAAATCTCGATCATGACACTGCATGCGGCCAAGGGGCTGGAATTTCCGGTGGTGTTTTTGCCGGGCTGGGAAGATGGGCTGTTCCCGTCCCAACGCTCAATGGATGAAAGCGGTTTGAAGGGGCTCGAAGAAGAGCGGCGTCTGGCCTATGTGGGCATCACAAGGGCCGAGAAGATTTGTACGATTTCCTTTGCGGGCAACAGGCGGGTCTATGGCCAATGGCAATCAGCGATGCCGTCGCGCTTTATTGATGAATTGCCCGCCAAGCACGTCGATGTGCTGACCCCGCCCGGCCTTTACGGCGGCGGTTACGGTGCCGCAGGCATGTCTGCAGGGATCGAGGATCGGGCCGCGCGCGCCGATGTCTACAACTCTCCGGGCTGGAAGCGGCTGCAAGAACGCAGTGCCACGCGCCCGATCAGCCAGCCGCGCGAGGCGCGCCATGTTGTGATCGACCTTGAGGCGGTATCTGCCTTCACAGAAGGCGACCGGGTGTTTCACCGCAAGTTCGGCTATGGAACCGTCGAGGCGCTGGAAGGGGATAAACTTGAAATCGCCTTCGACAAGGCGGGCGTCAAGCATGTGGTGGCCGGATATGTTGTGGCAGCAGAAACGGCTGATGACATCCCGTTCTAAAGCGTTAGATGAAACGCGTTTCACGCGAAAAACCATAACCCAGAACTTTGCGGATGCCCCCCCGTATTGCGCAGACGGGCGACGTCTCAGGGAGGATGAGACGCCGCCGGCCTTCGCATCGGCTTGCCCGGGAGGAGGAGGTGGGAAAGCCGGAACCGGTGAGAATGCAGCGGTGGCGGGGAGGAGGTCGCCACCGCTACACTTCACGTCGCCAAACCCGGGAGGAGGTGGGTCAGGCGCGTCTGAAAGGGCGTTAAGCCCTATAGGTCGCGGCGGTCTCTGGGAGGAGATTAACCGCCGCATAGTCCCGGAGCAGAGGGAGGAGAACCGCCCCGGAAAACTGAATTACTTGCCGTAGGCCGCTTCCGTCGCGATTGCGTAGATCGAAGAGCGGTTCAAGCCCAGATCGTGAAGTTCACGGTCGGACAGGGAGCTCAGCTCATTCACCGTCTGGCGGTACATTTTGAAACGGTGGCGACTGTCGCGCAGGGATGTTACGAAAGCGGAAATCCGGCCAAAGAGACCCGTTTCAACGCCATTGATTGCATTTGTATAAGCCATTTCATCTACCTCATGTCATATCGGAGGCACCATATCAGCGCCGTTGTGATGAAGATGGACCTGATGCTGCGCCTGCACAATACCCCGCAAGATCAATGCTGCTATGCAGCAAATGCATGGCGGAGTGAGTAATATTTCCGTTACCTTACGACAACTTGCGTGATAAATGAGCACAACAAGAAAATTTGCAATGCAGCTGTTGCACCTGCGCGCAAAGCGCCCATTCTTCGGGCGCATTCAAAAAAGGAACCTGCCATGACCGTTGATCGCGCTGCCATTCTCGACACGCTGCGTCAGATTTCGCTGCCAGATGGGGGTGATCTGATCTCGCGCGATCTGATCCGGGCGCTGACGATCGACGAGGGAGCGGTGCGATTTGTTATCGAGGCACCAAGCCCAGAGATTGCGCGGCTGATGGAACCCTTGCGCAAGACAGCCGAGGCGGCGGTGGCGAAGATGGACGGTGTGGGCAGTGCCTCGGTACTCTTAACAGCGCACGGGCCCGCCCCGAAACCGCCCAGCCTGAAAATCGGCGGGCATCCCACGCCTCAGGCTGGGCCACTGAGGATTGCCGGGGTGGACCGTATCCTTGCCATTGCGTCTGGTAAGGGCGGGGTCGGCAAATCTACCGTATCTTCGAACCTTGCGGTCGCATTGGCGCGCGCCGGTCGGCGGGTTGGTTTGCTTGATGCCGATATTCATGGGCCGTCGCAGCCGCGTATGATGGGGGTGTCCAAGCGCCCCGCCTCGCCGGACGGCAAAACCATCATACCCTTGCAGGCGCACGGCGTGACGGTGATGTCCATTGGCCTGATGCTGAAGGAAAACGAAGCGGTCATCTGGCGCGGGCCTATGTTGATGGGCGCATTGCAGCAAATGCTGGGGCAGGTCGCCTGGGGAGAGCTCGATGTGTTGATCATCGATCTGCCCCCCGGCACCGGTGACGTACAGCTCACGCTTTGCCAAAAGACCGAGCTGACCGGGGCGATTATTGTGTCTACGCCTCAAGATGTGGCGCTTTTGGATGCGCGGCGGGCGATTGACATGTTCGCGCGGATGAAAACCCCGGTTCTTGGGCTGATTGAGAATATGTCGAGCTATGTCTGCCCCGGTTGCGGGCTTGAGGCGCATATTTTTGGTCATGGCGGCGTGCGCGCCGAGGCGACGAGCCTTGGTGTGCCGTTCTTAGGGGAACTGCCGCTCAGCTTGGATGTTCGGCTTGCAGGTGACGCGGGCACGCCGATTGCTGCAGGCGAAGGCCCAGTGGCGGACGCTTACAAGATGTTGGCGCAGGATCTGGTGGCGCGCGGCATCGCCTGACGCGCAGATCTTCACAGGTATAACGAAATCAGTCCAAGGGCATGGGAATGCATGGCCCTTGCTGGCAAAACGCGTCTTGCTGCGAATCACGAACCGGATGGTTTAGGCGGATTTGTCTGAATTTTGGCTACATTTGCCTTGGTTTTCGTGAGAAACCCTACAATTTTGGGAAACTTGCGGGAAATTGCGGGAACACGGTTTTTCCTTAGAAGTCTTCTATATGTCGGTGATGCGGCGTCATATACAACAATATATGCGCATTATCGTACCAAATTGCTCCTAAATCATGTGTTTTCCCATCCGGGAAATCAATTTATTGCTGCGTATTAGGCAAAAAAATTGTTGCTTCCCGTAAAGTCCCGTGTTCTATCTGTCTACACCGATGAGAGCGGGCCAAAACACGGGGCATCAAGACCCCAAGAGGCGAATAAGCAGGTTTCATACAGGCAACCATAAACCCGCTTTCATCGAACCAAAGATCCGGCGCGCGAGCGAGCAGACATCCCCCCAGGTGGCATGCGCAGCCGGACGGACCCAGCGATGGGACAGGGCGGCGGATTGGGCAGTGGCAGCAGCCCAATCCGCCGTTGTCCTTTCTAAGGGTCGCACGACGGACAGCCGGGGGAAGGGGACAGTTGTAAGGAGCGCGGGCCATTGGCACGCAGATTCAGAGGCTCAGAAACGTTTAAGGTGGACGCGAAAGGTCGCGTTTCCATTCCTGCACCGTTTCGCCGTGTGATCGAAGCTTCCGACCCTGACTGGCATGAAGGCCTGCGTCCCAATATTGTGATCGTCTATGGTGATGAGCGTCAGGACTGGATCGAAGTCTACACCATGAAGGCGATCGAAGAGATCGACGACCAAATCGAAAATATGCAGCGTGGCTCGACCGAGCGGCTTTGGCTGGAAGAGTTGATGCATGGCCAATCGCTTGAATCGACGATTGATGATGATGGCCGCCTGACATTGCCCCAGAGGTTTCGCGAAAAGATCGGGCTGACGTCTGAAGCCTTCTTTATCTCCGCCGGTGACTATTTCAAGATCTGGAACCCCAAGACCTATCAGAAAAACGCAGGCTCCCGCACCCGCAAGCTGGCCGAGCAATATCCTGAAGATTTCGATCCGCGCAGCCTGTTGCCCGCGCGCTCAAAGGGGTGAGGCATGGCTCAGGCCCCCGCCAACAGTGTTCCAGCCCCCCATATTCCGGTATTGTTGCGACCGCTCCTAGAGGCGGTCGCACCTGTCTCGGGGCTATGGCTTGACGGCACGTTCGGGGCGGGTGGCTATGCGCGCGGCTTGCTTGAAGCCGGTGCGGATTGCGTGATCGGTATTGACCGTGATCCCAGTATATTTGCCCTCGCGGCGGACTGGGCAGGGGCCTATGGCGACCGCTTGCGGCTGGTCGAAGGCACCTTCTCGGACCTGGATAGTCTGGCAGGCGAAGCCCTTGACGGCGTCGTGCTCGATCTTGGTGTTTCCTCAATGCAGATTGACCAAGCAGAGCGCGGTTTTTCATTCCAGAAAGATGGGCCGCTGGACATGCGTATGGGCGACAGTGGCCCGACCGCCGCTGATCTGGTGAATGAGGCATCCGAGGCAGAACTGGCCGACATCCTTTATCACTACGGCGAAGAGCGCGCGTCGCGCCGCATTGCCCGCGCCATAGTGGCGGCACGGCCTTTCGCGACAACCTTTGATCTGGTCGCGGTGGTTGAACGGTGCCTGCCGCGCCCCAAGCCGGGCCAAAGCCACCCGGCCACGCGCAGCTTTCAGGCCTTACGCATTGCGGTGAACGACGAATTCGGGCAGCTGATCCAAGGGCTTGAGGCGGCAGAGCGTGCATTGAAACCCGGCGGACAGTTGGCGGTGGTGACATTCCATTCGCTTGAAGACCGCGTTGTGAAACGGTATTTTCAACTGCGCTCAGGCGCCGAGGGTCAGGGCAGTCGTTACGCGCCCGCCCGCGCCGAAGTCACACCGGCATTCACGCTCAAATCCCGCCGCGCCATTGGCCCGGATGAGGTGGAGCTGGCGGAAAACCCCCGCTCCCGCTCGGCCAAACTACGCGTGGGCATCCGCACCGATGCCACGCCCGCCGCCGCGGATCGCGCCGCCCTCGGCCTGCCCAAACTCGCCCTTGAAGGAGCTTGATGATGCGAAATCTCATGGTGTTTTTGTCGGCCATTGCCGTGATGACACTGGCCTTCTGGGCCTATCGAGAGAACTATCGCACTCAGGCTGAAATCGCCCAAGTGCGGGCTTTACAACGTGAAATCGGGCAGTTGCGGGAAAATCTTGGCGTGTTGCGCGCCGAATGGGCGTATGTCAACCGGCCAGACCGGTTGCGCGAACTGGCCGATATCAATTTCGACCGGCTCGGTCTTTTGCCGCTGGAGCCGCGTCAGTTCGGAGACGTCGAAACCCTGTCCTATCCGGCCTTGGCGCTGCCGCCGATCACCGAGCCAATCGACACCATCGCGATGGGGGAGGTTGAGCAATGACACGCACGCCACTTCGCCCCCTTGCCCGCATACTTCTGGCCCGTCAAAAGGGGGAAAACCCCGATGTAATCGAGCGCGAGAATATCCGCCTGCGCCACGAACAAATGCGCGACACGTCTCGTGTTCGCGCCGAGGGGCGGCTGTTGATTTTGGGCGCCGCGTTTGTTTTGGCCTTTGGTGCTGTGGGTCTGCGAATGGGCGTTCTGGCAGCAACGGCGCCATCCGAACCGCAAGTGGCGGTCTCAGGGGCGGCGATACTGGCGCAGCGTGCCGATGTCGTTGATCGCAAAGGGCGCATTCTGGCGACGAATCTCATCACTCATTCGCTTTACGCTCAACCGCATCTGATGGTCGATCCGGTGCGCGCAGCAAGCGAGCTTGTTGCGATCTTTCCGGATCTGGATCAAGAACGGTTAGTCAAAGACTTCACCGGAACGCGCAAGTTTTTGTGGGTAAAGAAGAAAATATCTCCTGAGCAGCGGCAGCTGGTGCACGAAATTGGCGACCCGGGGCTTTTGTTCGGGCCACGTGAAATGCGGCTTTACCCCAATGGCGCGCTTGCGGCGCATGTCCTGGGTGGTGCGAGTTTTGGCCGCGAAGGTGTAAGTTCAGCCGAGGTTGTGGGCATCGCAGGTGTTGAGCGGACGTTTGATCGCTGGCTGCGCGATCCTGCAAACGGCGGGGCGCCGTTGGAATTGTCGCTGGACCTGTCGGTTCAATCCACGGTCGAGGATGTGCTGGCCGGTGGCATGAAGCTGATGAATGCCAAAGCGGGCACTGCGATTTTGATGGATGTGACCTCGGGCGAAATCGTGGCGATGGCCTCTTTGCCGGACTTTGATCCCAACACCCGCCCACCGCATTTGGCCAAGGGCAATGCGGGCGACAGCCCGCTTTTCAACCGGGCAGTTCAGGGTGTTTATGAACTTGGGTCTACCTTCAAGATATTTGCCATTGCACAGGCGCTGGAACTTGGGCTTGTCTCCCCAAACACGATGATCGAGACCAAGGGTCCGATGGTTTGGGGCAAATACCGTATCCGTGACTTCCACAATTACGGGCCAGAGCTTTCGGTGACCGATGTCATCGTCAAATCTTCCAATATTGGCACTGCCCATATTGCCAAGGAAATCGGCGGCGTCCGTCAGCAGGACTTTTTGGGCAAGCTTGGTATGTTCGCGCCGACATCCGTGGAACTGGCCGAAGCGCCGTCAGGAAAACCGATCCGGCCGGCAAAATGGCCCGAGATCACGACGCTGACCGCATCTTACGGGCACGGTATTGCTGCCAGCCCGCTGCATCTGGCGGCGGCCTATGCGTCGCTGGTCAATGGCGGTACACGTATCACACCGACGATCCTGAAGCGTGACCGGGTTGAACTGGGTGATCGGATTGTCTCAGAACAAACGTCGGCCATCTTACGCGACATGTTGCGGCAGGTGGTTCAGCGCGGCACGGCGAGCTTTGGGGAGGTGCCCGGTTATGCCGTCGGCGGCAAAACCGGTACTGCGGACAAGCCCAAGCCCACGGGAGGGTATTACAAGGACAAGGTCATCGCGACCTTTGCTTCCATCTTCCCCGCCAATGCGCCAAAATATGTGCTGGTGGTGACGCTGGATGAACCGGTCGAAACCTCGGGGGACGAACCGCGCCGCACGGCTGGCTGGACAGCGGTTCCCGTGGGGGCCGAGATCATTCGCCGCGCCGCGCCGCTGCTTGGTCTCAGGCCCGAGCTTGAACCCATCGCCGAAGCTGGCGTAATACGCGTGAAGAACTGAGGACAGGCATGTGCCGGGGGCAGACTACATGGCGGCGGACACAAAGGCGCTGGGCGAACTTGGCCTGACGGCCCTAGGCGGGGGGCGAGACGTGCGGATCACCGGCCTCTCGGTGGACAGCCGCTTGGTCAAACCCGGCCATCTTTTCGCAGCCTTGCCCGGCAGCGACGTGCATGGCGCTGAATTCATTCAATTTGCACTGCGGATGGAAGCTGCCGCGATCTTGACCGACCGCGAAGGGGCCGAGATTGCCAAGACCGAACTGGCTGCCTCGGACGCAGCCCTGATCATCGCCGAAGACCCGCGTCAGGCGCTGGCCTATACCGCCGCTCTTTGGTTCGGGGCCCAGCCCGAGATTGTCGTGGCTGTGACCGGAACGTCGGGAAAGACCTCGGTCGCCACGTTTACGCGCCAGATATGGCAGGCTCTTGGGCGACCTTCCGCCAATCTGGGTACAATGGGTGTTCTGGGCGACTATCAGGCGCCCTTGGCCCACACGACGCCGGAACCGATCACGCTGCACCGGCTTTTGGCCGATATGGCAGGGGCAGGTATTACCCATGCGGCGATGGAAGCGTCGTCTCACGGGCTTGATCAGGCACGATTGGACGGCGTGCGTCTGGCCGCTGCTGCCTATACAAACTTCAGCCAGGATCATCTTGACTATCACGCTGATTTCGATAGCTATTTTTCCGCCAAAGCCGGTCTTTTCAACCGTGTTCTACCCGAAGAGGGCACGGCCGTGATCAATATCGATGAGCCGCGCGGGCGTGATATGCTGGCAATTGCACGCACACGCGGACAGCAGCTGCTGACGGTCGGCCGCACACCTGTGGCGGACCTATGCATCACCGCCCAACGGTTTGACGCAACAGGTCAGGACCTGCGTTTTACGCATGACGGGCGCGCGCATATGGTGCGACTGGCGCTGATCGGCGGCTTTCAGGCGGAAAATGTGCTGGCGGCTGCCGGGCTTGTGATGGCCGCAGGTGAAACGCCCGAGGCCGTGATTGCCACTTTGCCCGGGCTTGTGACCGTACGGGGCCGGATGGAACTGGCCGCCAAACGCGACAATGGCGCTGCGGTATTTGTTGATTATTCGCACAAACCCGGCGCGCTGGCATCGGCCCTGCAATCCTTGCGCCCGCATGTGATGGGCCGCATCATCGTGGTATTTGGTGCCGGTGGCGACCGCGATCGCGGCAAGCGCCCATTGATGGGGGAAGCGGCGGCGAAATATGCCGATGTGGTCATCGTCACCGATGACAATCCCCGCTCTGAAGATCCGGGCCAGATCCGGGCCGAGGTGATGGCAGGATGCACCGAGGCCACAGAAGTGGCGGATCGCGCCGAAGCGATCTTGCGCGGTGTTGATGCGCTTCAACCCGGTGATGCACTTTTGATCGCTGGCAAGGGGCATGAAACCGGCCAGATCGTCGGCAATGACGTCTATCCCTTTGATGATGCTGAACAAGCAAGCGTGGCGGTGGCGGCCCTTGAAGGGCGGATCTGATGGCGGCCCTTTGGACATCCGCTGAGGTTGAGACTGCAACGGGCGGGCGTGCCACACGGGCCTTTGACGTCACGGGCATCTCGATTGACACCCGATCACTTCAGCCAGGGGATCTTTTTGTGGCGCTCAAAGATGTGCGCGACGGGCATGATTTTGCAGCTGACGCTTTGGCCAAAGGTGCCGCCGCCGTGCTTGTATCGCGCATACCGGAAGCGTGCAGTGACAGCGACCCGCTGGTGATCGTGCCTGACGTGCTGGCTGCATTGACCGCACTGGGCAAGGCCGGGCGCGCGCGCGCGCGCGCCAAGGTGATTGCCGTAACAGGCTCGGTCGGCAAAACCTCCACCAAGGAAATGCTGCGCAGCGTTTTGGCCGGGCAGGGCCATGTCCACGCCGCCGAAGCCAGCTTTAACAATCACTGGGGCGTGCCGATCACGCTGGCGCGCCTGCCCAAGGATGCCGATTTCGCCGTGATCGAGATTGGTATGAGCCATCCGGGTGAAATCGCCCCACTTGCGCGACTGGCGCGCCCGCATGTGGCGCTGATCACCACCGTGGCCCCCGCGCATCTTGAGGCGTTTGATAGCCTTGCCGCAATTGCCCGCGAAAAGGCTTCGGTCTTTGAAGGGCTAGAGCCGGGCGGCATTGCGGTGATCCCGACAGGGCTTGAGACGTCACCGATACTTGAGGCGGCTGTTGGCGATGCCCACGTCATCCGCTTTGGCGCCGATGCAGGGGATGAATACCGCATTCTCGACGTCTCCCTTGCCGCCGACAGCACCATCGTCAAAGCCAGCCGGTCTGGTGCGCCGCTTCTCTTCAAGGTGCGCACATTGGGGCGACATTTTGCGATGAACGCCCTTGCAGTTCTTGCCGTTGCGGATGCCGTTGGGGCGGACCCGGCCATTGCCGCGTGCGATATCGGTGAGTGGCTGCCCCCCGCCGGGCGCGGGCAGCGGCAGCGTATCTGGCTTGATATCGTGGATGAAAACCTGAGCTTTGATCTGATCGACGATGCCTTCAATGCCAATCCGGCCTCGATGACCGCCGCACTCGATGTGCTGGGTGTGTCTTTGCCGCGCGACGGGATCGGACGTATTTTGGAAGGCCGGCGCATTGCCATTCTGGGCGACATGCTTGAACTCGGGCCGGATGAGACCATCCTTCACCGCGCAATTGCTGATCACCCGGCCATGGCCAGCGTGCATCTTGTGCATTGTGTCGGCCCAAGAATGCGCGCGCTGTGGGAGACGTTGCCGCCGCAAAAGCGTGGCGACTGGATGGAGACTGCCCCGGATCTGGCCGCGCGCGCCCATCATCTGGCCGATGCCGGTGATGTGGTCTTGGTCAAAGGGTCCAAAGGATCGAAAGTCAGTCTGGTGGTTGACGCACTGCGCAAACTGGGGCAACCGGGCGCTGGTGATGCGGTAGGGGGTATATAATGTTATATTGGCTGTCAGATCTGTCGCAGGGCGGCGATTTTTTCAACCTCTTTCGCTATATCACCTTCAGGGCAGGGGCCGCGTTTTTCACTGCGCTGATCTTCGGGTTCGTTTTTGGCCTGCCACTGATCAACCTATTGCGCCGCAAGCAAAAAAAGGGCCAGCCTATACGCGATGACGGGCCGCAAAGCCATCTGGCCAAGGCGGGTACACCGACCATGGGCGGGCTGCTGATCTTGTCTGCCTTGCTCTTTTCCACGCTTCTGTGGGCGCGGCTTGATAACCCTTACATCTGGATTGTGCTCTTTGTGACCTACGGGTTCGGGCTGATCGGGTTTGCAGATGACTATGCCAAGGTGACAAAGAACAACACCAAAGGCGTTTCGACGAAGGTCCGCTTTATTTTGGGGCTGATCATCGCGGCCATTGCCGGTGCCGCCGCCGCTGTTTGTCATCCGCCTGAGTTAGCGGACCAACTGGCGTTCCCCGTGCTGAAAGATACCCTGGTCAATATGGGTTACTTCTTCGTGCCGTTTTCGATGATCGTCATTGTGGGGTCTGCCAATGCGGTCAACCTGACTGATGGGCTGGACGGGTTGGCGGTGATGCCGGTGATGATTGCGGCAGGCACGCTTGGGGTGATCTCGTACATTGTGGGGAACTACAATTTCACCGAATATCTGGGCGTTCATTTCGTTCCGGGAACCGGGGAGCTTTTGATTTTCACCGCCGCCTTGATTGGCGGAGGCCTTGGGTTTTTGTGGTATAATGCGCCGCCAGCGGCGGTCTTCATGGGCGATACCGGATCGCTGGCCCTTGGGGGCGCGCTGGGTGCCATTGCCGTGGCCACTAAGCATGAGATTGTGCTGGCCATTGTCGGCGGGTTGTTTGTGATTGAGGCCCTGAGTGTCATCATTCAGGTGCTCTACTTCAAACGCACTGGCAAACGCGTGTTCCTGATGGCCCCTATTCACCACCATTTTGAGAAAAAGGGATGGGCGGAGCCGCAGATCGTTATCCGCTTCTGGATCATCTCGTTGATCCTGGCATTGATCGGGTTGGCGACGCTGAAAGTGCGCTGATGCGCGAGGCGGATCTATATGCTCCGGTCAAGGCGCATCTGGAAGCGCAGGGATATGAGGTCAAGTCAGAGATCGGTGAATGCGACGTGCTGGCGCGGCGCGGGGATGAGCCGCAGATTGTTGTAGAACTGAAGCTCAGCTTCTCGCTTTCCCTTGTGATGCAAGGTGTGGCGCGCCAGACGATGTTCGATCATGTCTATCTTGCTGTTCCGGTCTCCACCGAAAAGGGATGGAAGCTGCGCTACAAGGATATAGTGCGGCTCTGCCGCCGCCTTGGGCTGGGGCTTTTGGCCGTCCACACAGGTCCGAACCCAAAGGTCGAAGCGCATTTGGATCCGGGCCCCTACGCCCCGCGCAAAAATGCCCGCAAAGCCGCCCGGCTGATCCGTGAATTTGACCGTCGGGTCGGGGATCCGAATGTCGGGGGCACCACTGGTGTCAAACGCATGACCGCATACCGCCAGGACGCGTTGTTGATCGCCGCGTATCTGGGCGAGAACGGCCCCACCAAAGCGGCCCATGTGGCTGCGGCAACCGGCGTTGCGCGCGCGGGAACAATGTTGAGAGCAGATCACTACGGCTGGTTCGAGCGCGTGGCAAAGGGGATCTACACCCTCACGCCAAACGGTCTGTCCACGCTGGCTGGCCCTGAAAAGATCTGATTAACTTTTCGGCCATGGGTCGTTGGTGTTCATTCCAATACTGCGGCGCACCCACACATTATTACTTGGCGGCACCGCTCTCGTCAGTCCACTTCCAGCACGATCTTACCAATATATCCCTTCTCGCCAAAAGACGTCTGGGCCGCAACAATGTCACGAAGCGGATAAGTCTCGGCAACCAAAGGCGCAATTTCCTTTCGTTCTATCCGCCCGATCAGATTGGCGAAGACCTGCGGCTCAAGAATTGTGCACCCAAAAAAACTCAGATCCTTGAGGTAAAGAGTGCGCACATCCAGCTCAACAATAGGGCCGCCGATTGCGCCAGAAACGGCGTAGCGTCCGCCCGGGCGCAGCACATCCAGCAGGAAGGGCCACTTCGGACCGGCAACCAGATCAATGACGGCATCTACGCTGCCCGGTCCAAGCTTTGCAACCAAATCATCATCCCGGTTTAGAATGCGTGCCGCACCCAGTTCCATGAGACGTTGGCCCTTCGCGGCGCTTGTAACGGCCATGACGTTTGCGCCCCGCGCGCGCGCCAGTTGAATGGCGGCCGAGCCAACACCGCCTGACGCGCCGGTAATCAAAATTGTCTCGCCCGCGCGGACATTTGCACGGGTCAGCATGTTTTCGGCAGTGGAGTAGGAGCAGGGGAAGGACGCCAGCTCAACATCTGTAAGGTCACTCTCAACACGGTGCGCATGGCGGGATGCGACCCGCGTGTATTGGGCGAAACCGCCGTCACATTCGGACCCGAAATACCATGGCGTCACAAGTGTAGCGCCGTTCATTTCCCGCAGGCACGGTTCGATCAGGACGCGTTCGCCTATGCGGGAAGCGTCGCCGGCATCCCCGACCGCCACGATCCGTCCGCAAACATCAGCACCCTGAATACGCGGGAAGGTTAGCGGCTGGCCAGTCCAGGCGGCGTCATCTTCCGCCGCGTCGCCTTTCGAATACCAGCCAATCCGTGTGTTGATGTCCGTGTTGTTCACAGCCGCAGCGGTGACCCGGACCACCACGTCGCCTTTTCCCGGAACGGGCACGGCAAGATCTTCGCGCCATTCTTGCATCTCTGGGCCGCCATGACCGGTCAGTATGACGCCGGCCATTCTTTCCGGTAGGGGCATATCGGTCTCCAGTTCAGAAGACCGCGACTGTCATAGGACCACTGGGCCTTGTCAAGCAAAGCGCGCAGTGTCGCGCTGCTTAGTCGATCGAGACCAGCTCGATTTCAAACGTCAGGTCCTTTCCGGCCAAGGCGTGATTTGCATCGAGCGTGACCGTGTCACCGGTGACTTCGACCACCGTTACGGCAATGGCATCCCCATCTTGGTTGCTCATCTGCAAGACTGTCCCGATCGCCAACGGAATTTCCGGCGGGATCTGCTCCAAAGGAATGTCTTGCAGCGCGTTTGGATCCCGAGGTCCGTAGGCCTCATCCGAGGGCACGAAAACCGTTTTGAACTCGCCTGTCTCCATGCCTGGCATTGCCTTATCAAGGCCGCGGATGATCTGGCCCGACCCGACCACAAACTCCAAAGGCTCACGGCCCTCAGAGCTGTCGAACTGACTGCCGTCCTCCAGCGTTCCTGCATAGTGGATGCGCACTTTGTCTCCGATCTTAACCTCGGTCATGGCTGCCTTTCGAACATGGGGAATTTGGTGCAGAGCATATCGGTTAGGCCCCGCTGGGCTGGTTTTTACCAAGCCAGGGCGCGAAGGTAAAGCAATGCTTGCCCCGCTCGGCTCAACTTGCGAAGCGCATGCCAAGCAGGCATTGTCCGTCTCGGGTGTATGCGAGGGGGCAACATGATTCCGGTTCAAGGGTTTGCGGGCAAAAAAGTTGCCGTACTGGGGCTTGGCCGTTCCGGATTGGCAACCGCACGTGCCCTTGAGGCGGGAGAGGCACATCCATGCCTTTGGGATGACAGCCCAGAGGCGCGCAGTGCAGCCGAAGCCCAAGGTTATGTGCTAACCGATCTGACCCGCGCCGATGCCTGGGACGATGTGGTCAGTCTGATCGTTTCACCCGGCATCCCGCACCTATACCCTGAGCCGAACCGTCTGGTCACGCGCGCCATGGCGGCCGGTGTGCCGATAGACAATGACATTGGGCTGTTCTTTCAATCCTGGGCCACTTCGGACTGGGCCACGATGGACGCACCACCAAAGGTGGTTGCGATTACCGGGTCGAATGGCAAATCAACGACCACCGCCCTTTTGCACCACATCCTTCAGTGCTCGGACCGACCCAGCCAGATGGCGGGCAATATCGGCCTTGGCGTGCTGGGTATCGAGCCTGCCGAGGAAGGCGAGGTTCTGGTGCTGGAGCTGTCGTCGTATCAGACCGAGCTTGCACGATCGCTGACCCCTGACATCGCGGTCTTTACCAATCTTTCCCCCGATCATCTGGACCGGCACGGCGGTATGGGTGGGTATTTCGCGGCCAAACGCCGGTTGTTTGCCGAGGGGGGGCCAGATCGGGCGGTGATCGGCGTTGATGAAGCCGAGGGGCGCTATCTGGCCAACCAATTGGCGCAAGGCGCAAGCGATGACCGGGTGATCCGGATTTCTGTCACGCAAAAGCTGGATGGGCCGGGCTGGTCGGTCTTTGCGCGCAAGGGATTTTTGTCCGAGTGGCGCAAGGGGCGGCAGGTGGCCTCGATTGACCTGCGCGCGATGGGAGGCCTGCCGGGTGTCCATAACCACCAAAATGCCTGCGCGGCCTATGCTGTGGCGCGCAGCCTTGGGCTGGCCCCGAAGCGGATCGAAGAGGCGTTGCACAGTTTCGCAGGGCTGCCCCACCGCAGTCAGACCGTGGCCGAGGCGGGCGGGGTTCGCTATGTCAACGACTCCAAGGCGACAAACGCTGACAGTGCGGCCAAGGCCCTGCAGGCCTTTGAGCGCATCCGCTGGATTGCCGGGGGGTTGGGCAAGGATGGCGGCATAAGCACATTGGCACCGTATCTGGGAACTGTGGTCAAAGCCTATCTGATTGGCCACTCAGCCCGCGACTTTGCGCTGCAACTTGGCGACACGCCGCATGAGATTTGCGAAACCATGGAGGTGGCCGTGGCCCGTGCTGCAGCCGAGGCAGGACCGGGCGAGGTTGTGCTGCTGGCACCCGCCGCCGCCTCATTCGATCAATATCCGAATTTCGAGAGGCGCGGTGATGATTTCACAGCGCGTGTCCAGGCCTGTATTGGCCATGAGGCCACCGTTCGGTGATAAGATATGGTGGGAAGAACACACGTCTTCGGGGTGTTTCTTATTGCAAAAAAACCTGCCTGAGGGCGCGCGGTTAAGGAGGATCCGATGATCGAAGGACGCTGCACCTGTGGGACTGTCCGCTACCGTTTGACCGACAGGCCACTTTTCACCCATGCTTGCCACTGTACGTGGTGTCAGCGCGAAACCGGCGGCCCGCATGCGATTAACGCGATGATTGAGACATCTTGCCTTGAGGTGCTTGCAGGCACTCCGGCGGAAACTGAGCTGCCCACAGCGTCAGGCACCGGGCAGACCATGGTAAGCTGCCCCGATTGCGGTGTGGGGCTTTGGGCGTTTTTTGCGGGTTTGGGCCGGCAGATGGCGTTTGTCCGGGTGGGTACGCTGGCGGATCCGGCATCATGCCCGCCGGATATTCATATCTACACCTCAACGAAATCACCATGGTACGTGCTGCCGGAAGGTGTTCCGGCGGTGCCGGAATACTATCGGCGCAGCCAGTATTGGCCTGCCGAAAGTCTGGCCCGCCGGGCCGCTCTTTTGGCGCGCTGAGCGCTGATTTCCGGGCGTGTTGCGCGCGGTCGGCCCGCGCGCGAAACTCGGCGGAAACCGCCGCTTTGTTGCGATCTTTCCCTAGCGCCAGCGGCCTTTTCGCGTTACACTTCTCCTCAGACCCGGCAAACGGGCGATCTTGAGGCAGTGAAAGCGGTAAACCATGACAGAAATGGTCTTCGGCACCGCGCCCCTTCGGGCAGGTGAGCCGGTACTTCCCCGTTGGTGGAGAACGATCGACAAATGGTCGCTCAGCGGTGTGCTTGTGCTTTTTGGTGTCGGGTTGTTGCTGGGGCTGGCGGCTTCGGTGCCATTGGCCGAAAAGAACGGCCTTGATCCCTTTTACTATGTCACGCGCCAATCCTTCTTTGGTGTGATCGCCATCGCGGCGATGCTGGTGACGTCGATGATGTCGCCTGATCTTGTGCGCCGCCTTGGTGTGATCGGGTTTTTGGTGGCTTTTGTGGCGCTGTTGTTTTTGCCGGTCTTCGGCACGGATTTCGGCAAAGGTGCCACCCGCTGGTATTCGCTTGGCTTTGGCAGCTTTCAGCCATCGGAGTTTCTGAAGCCCGGATTTGTGATCATCGCCGCGTGGCTGATGGCCGCCAGTCAGGATATCGGCGGCCCGCCGGGGCGGCTTTATTCCTTTGTGCTGGCCGTGGTCATCGTGGTTTTGCTGGCGCTTCAACCCGATTTCGGGCAGGCCTGTCTGATCCTTTTCGCCTGGGGTGTGATGTATTTCGTGGCGGGTGCGCCCTTTTTGCTTTTGACCGTGATCGGGGGGCTGGTGGTTGCGGGCGGCATCTTCGCCTATGACGCGTCGGACCATTTTGCGCGCCGCATTGATGGGTTTCTATCAACCGAAATTGACCCGCTTACCCAGATTGGCTACGCAACCAATGCCATCCAGGAAGGCGGCTTTTTCGGCGTCGGCGTGGGCGAGGGTACTGTGAAATGGTCGCTGCCTGACGCCCATACCGATTTCATCATCGCTGTTGCGGCCGAGGAATATGGGTTGGTGCTCGTCCTTCTGATCATCGTGCTTTATGCGGCGATCACCGCACGCTCGCTGTTCCGGCTGATGCGGGAACGCGATCCGTTCATCCGACTGGCGGGCACCGGGCTTGCCTGTGCCTTTGGGGTGCAGGCGCTGATCAACATGGGGGTTGCGGTGCGGCTTTTGCCGGCCAAGGGCATGACGCTGCCCTTTGTGAGCTACGGCGGATCTTCAGTGATCGCCAGCGGTATCGCCATTGGAATGCTGCTGGCCTTCACCCGCGCAAGGCCACAAGGCCGGATCGAAGACTATCTGATCAAGCGGGGCCGGTGATGCCCGCGCCCCTTCTATTGATTGCCGCCGGTGGGACCGGCGGGCATATGTTTCCGGCACAGGCTTTGGCTGAAGCGATGGTTGAACGCGGCTGGCGGGTCAAACTGTCGACCGATGCACGCGGCGCGCGCTATGCGGGCGGATTTCCCAAAGACGTTTTGATTGAACAGATGAGCTCGGCCACCTTCGCGCGGGGCGGGGTGGTGGCCAAGCTGGTCGTGCCGTTCCGCATCGCAGGCGGCGTCATCGGCAGCGTTATTGCGATGCTGCGCGACAGGCCCGCCGTTGTTGTGGGCTTTGGTGGCTATCCGTCGATCCCGGCCCTTGCGGCGGCCAAACTGCTGAAACTGCCGCGCATGGTGCATGAGCAAAACGGCGTGCTGGGGCGGGTCAACACGTTCTTCGCCACCCGCGGTCGCATTCATGCCGTTGCGTGCGGGACATGGCCGACCGATGTGCCCGAAGGGGTCGAAGTGATCCACACCGGCAACCCTGTCCGCGCTGCAGTCCTTGATCGTGCCGGCGCGCCCTATATTCCCCCCGGTGATTACCCGATGAGCGTGCTGGTCATTGGTGGCTCACAAGGTGCGCGCATATTGTCTGACGTTGTCCCCGCAGCGCTGGCATCACTGCCCGAAGCGTTACGCCATAATCTGCGGGTGGCCCATCAGGCCCGCCCGGAAGATGCGGACCGCGTGATAAAGGCCTATGCCGAGGCGGGTCTGCGCGCCGAGGTAAAACCGTTCTTTGCCGATGTACCCCGCAGGCTATCCGAGGCGCAGCTGGTGATTTCGCGCGCCGGGGCGTCATCCGTGGCCGATATCTCGATCATCGGGCGCCCGTCGATCCTGATCCCCTTTGCCGCCGCCGCCAACGACCATCAGACCGCCAACGCCCATGGGCTGGTCGAGGCCGAGGCCGCGATTTTGATCCCGGAATCCCGGCTGGACACGGCCACACTTTGCGGGCATGTGGCCACGGTTCTGGATGCGCCCTCAGCGGCTGCACATATGGCACGTGCTGCCCTTGCCTATGGCATCCCTGATGCAACGGATCGTCTGGTGCAGATGGTCGAAGCCCTGAAAGTGAAAGACGCCTGATGAACGCCGCAACCAAACTGCCCGGAGAGCTTGGCCCAATCCATTTTGTCGGTATCGGCGGCATCGGCATGTCCGGTATTGCCGAAGTGCTGATGACACTGGGGTATCGGGTGCAGGGGTCTGATGCCAAAGCCTCAAAGATCACCGCACGGCTGGTCAGTCTTGGTGCTACCTTTTTCGAAGGTCAACGGGCTGAGAACATCGGCGAGGCGGCGGTCGTCGTCATTTCCTCGGCCATCAAGAAGGGCAACCCTGAGCTGGAAGAAGCGCGCAGGCGCGGCCTGCCGGTTGTGCGCCGGGCCGAGATGCTGGCCGAGCTGATGCGCATGCGCTCAAACGTCGCCATTGGTGGCACGCATGGCAAGACCACAACAACGACGATGGTAGCAGCCCTTATGGACAAGGGCGGCTTCGACCCCACCGTCATCAATGGCGGTATCATCCACGCCTACGGTTCCAATGCGCGTGCGGGTGCCGGTGAATGGATGGTGGTCGAAGCTGATGAAAGCGACGGCAGTTTCAACCGCTTGCCCGCGACGATTGCGATTGTGACCAATATTGACCCTGAGCATATGGAGCATTGGGGCGATTTCGACGCGCTGCGGCAGGGCTTTTACGACTTCGTCTCAAATATTCCGTTCTACGGGGCCGCGGTGTGCTGTACCGATCACCCGGAGGTGCAGACATTGGTGGGCCGGGTCACGGATCGGCGGATCATCACCTTCGGATTTAACACACAAGCCGATGTGCGGGCGACCAACCTGACCTACGAAAACGGTGTGGCGCATTTTGATGTGGCGTTGCAAGGCGAAGGGGCGGGCGCGGTGATCAAGGGCTGCACGCTGCCGATGCCCGGGGACCACAACGTATCGAATGCGTTGGCCGCTGTCGCTGTGGCCCGCCATCTTGGCATGAAAAAGGAAGAGATCCGCGACGCGCTGGCCAGTTTTGGCGGCGTCAACCGCCGCTTCACCAAAGTGGGTGAGGTGCTGGGCGGCGTGACCATTATCGATGACTACGGCCACCATCCGGTTGAGATTGCCGCGGTTCTGAAAGCCGCGCGTCAGGCCACCAAGGGACGGGTCATCGCGGTGCACCAACCGCACCGCTACACCCGGCTTTCCAGCCTTTTCGAAGATTTCTGCACGTGCTTCAATGAAGCCGACGTTGTGGCCATCGCCGAAGTCTATGCCGCCGGAGAAGAGCCTATCCCCGGCGCCAGCCGCGATGATCTGGTCGAAGGCCTGCGGACCCATGGGCACCGCCACGCAACCGCGATCCTTGACGAGGCAGGGCTGGAACAGCTGATCCGGGCCGAGGCGCGCCCGGGCGACATGGTTGTCTGCCTCGGCGCGGGTACAATATCGGCCTGGGCCAATGCTTTGCCCGAGCGGCTGCAGAGCTGAGCCGATGGCCGAGGCGCTGAAACGTCGCCTGGGGCTCGGACTTCTCATAGCCTACGGCGTGGGGGTGATGGTCGGTGCGGGCATCTATGTCCTTACCGGAGCAGCGGCGGGGGCGGCGGGTCTTTGGGCGCCGCTGGCCTTCTTGCTCGCGGGTCTTGTCGCGGTGCCATCGGCCCTGTCGTTTTCCGAACTGTCATCGCGTATTCCCGAAGCGGCGGGAGACAGCGCCTATGTAGAATACGGTCTTGGCCTTCATGGGCTCGCCTTGCTTGTTGGTGCAATCAACGTCGCCGCCGGGACGGTCGCGGCCGCGGCGGTTTTGCGCGGCGGGGTCGGTTATCTGACTGCGATCATACCGATACAGTTCGAGGTGGCGGTGATCGGCATCGGCATCGCCCTGACGGCCATCGCCATTATTGGCGTTCTGGAAAGCCTTCGATTTGCCGCGGTCATGACGGTGATCGAGGTTGTGGGCCTTCTGCTGGTCATCGGCGCGGGCTTTCATGCGCCGCCCGTGGCCGAGTGGCACCTGCCGCCGCCGCCGCCCAACTGGGCCGGCATTGCGGCGGCCTCAACCTTCGCCTTCTTCGCCTTCATCGGCTTTGATGACCTCGTCAACATGGCTGAAGAGGCGCGCATGCCAGAACGCAACATGCCGCGCGCGATCCTGTGGTCGCTTGCCATAACGGCCGGCCTCTATGCGCTGGTTTCGCTGGCTGCGGTGCGCTCGGTGCCACAAGAGGTGCTTGGCGCCTCTGAGCGCCCTTTGGCGCTGGTGTGGGAGGCTGGAACTGGCACCAGTGCCGCGTTCCTTGCCGCCATCGCCGTTGCGGCGGCGTTGAACGGAATCCTCGCCCAGATCGTCATGGCCGCACGGGTGCTGTTTGGCCTTGGGAAATACGCGCCTTCGCTGAGGATTTTTCGCCACGCCCACCCACGTTTCGGTACGCCAGTCCGTGCCAGCTTGATTGTTGGTGCTGCGATTATCGTCTCGGCACTCGCTCTGCCGGTTTCAATTCTGGCGGAACTTACAACGCTGGCGCTACTTATAGTCTTTGCGACGGTCAACGCCGCCCTGATCGGGGCCAAGCAGCGCCAATCCGAGGCACCTTTCAAAGTAGCACCCTTCGTGCCGTGGCTGGGCTTGCTGAGCTGCTTGCTTGCCTTCGTCGCGGCGATCTGGGGGAGGCTCGTATGAGCTGGGCTGCGCTTCTTGCCTGCCTCTGGGTTCTTGCGGCGACGCTGGTCGCCTTCTTGCCAATGCGCCGTCAGTTCGCCCCGGGCCTTGCACTTTTGATTGTGGCACCGGCGATAATAATCTGGCTGACCAGTGCCATCAATGTGTGGGTCGGCCTCGCAGCATTGGTGGGGTTCATTTCCATGTTTCGCAACCCATTGAGATACATTGCGAAAAGAGCGTTTGAAAAGATCATTCCGGCTGCGAAAAAGGAGGGCGAATGAACCTGCCCATTCTCATGGCCTGCAGCTGGGCGGTCTGCGCCACGTGTATCGCGCTACTGCCAAGCCGTGATCATCACTGGCGCGCGGCCTATGTGTTGATCGCGATCGGTATCCCGATCGTTGGCTGGGTGACCTATGTGAATGGCCCCTTTGTCGGCCTGATCGTATTGGGTGCTGGCGCATCGATCCTGCGCTGGCCGCTGATCTATTTGTGGCGCTGGCTGCGCCAAAAGAAACGGCCTTAAGTCTGGCTACGCGGCAACCATGCCTTCTGTAAACTGCAACCGGGCAAGGCGTGCATAAAGCCCGCCTTGGGCGACCAGATCGTCGTGAGTGCCGGTGGCAACGATGCGCCCGTGCTCGAACACCACGATCCGGTCGGCTTTTTTAACCGTGGCCAAGCGGTGGGCGACGATCAGGGTCGTGCGCCCTTTGGCCAGATCATCCACAGCGTGTTGCACGGCGCGTTCGCTTTCGGCGTCAAGCGCTGATGTTGCTTCGTCCAGCAATAGAACGGGGGCATCCCGCAAGATGGCCCGCGCAATGGCAATGCGCTGCTTTTGTCCGCCCGATAGCATAACACCGCGCTCACCCAGATAGCTGTCATACCCATCGGGCAGGGCTTCGATGAAGCCATGTGCGGCGGCGGCACGGGCGGCGGCGACCACCTCATCTTCACTGGCATCCGGGCGGCCATAGCGAATGTTCTCACGGGCCGAGGTTGCAAAGATCATCGGATCTTGCGGCACGAGGGAAATGGCGCGGCGGAAATCGGCGCGCTCCATATCCCCAAGCGCCACGCCGTCAATTGTTATGCGGCCATGATCGGGATCAAAGAACCGGAGCAGCAGCTGGATCACAGTGGATTTTCCGGCACCGGACGGACCAACCAGTGCGACTGTCTCGCCGGGATGTATGGTCAGGTCCACCGCCTCAAGCGCGGATTGATCGGGGCGTGACGGATAATGGAATGTCACGCCTTCAAAGCTGATCATGCCCTTGGTTGGGCGCGGCAGAGGAATTGGGGTCGCCGGGTCGCGCACAGTGTCGGTGGCGTTCAAAAGCTCAACCAGACGTTCGGTCGCCCCTGCGGCGCGCTGCAATTCGCCCCAGATCTCCGAAAGGGCCGCAACCGAACCGGCAGCCATCACTGCGTAGATGACGAATTGTACCAACTCACCCGCGCTCATCGCGCCTGCGCGCACGTCGCGTGCACCGATCCACAAAACACCGACCACGCCTGCAAAAACCAAGAAGATCACGATCACGGTCATCACCGCGCGGGTGCGAATGCGGGCGAGGGCGGATTTGAATGCCTCTTCGGTCACGCGCCTAAATTCGGTGCGCGCTTCCGTCTCGTGCGTGAAGGCCTGCACGGTTTGTACCGCAGACAGCGATTCTGTGGCCGCACCGGATGAGGCGGCGATCCAGTCCTGATTTTCGCGGCTCAGAACGCGGAGCCGTCGCCCTTGGGTGATGATCGGAACGATCACCGCAGGGACGATCAGCAACACCAGCCCCGTCAGCTTGGCCGAGGTGAACAGCATCAAAATGATGCCTCCCAGCAAGATCAGACAGTTGCGCAACGCGACCGAGACGGATGACCCGATGACCGACAAGATCAGCGTGGTGTCGGTGGTAATACGGCTGACCACTTCGCCGGTCATCAGCTTTTCGTAAAATGCGGGGCTCATCGAGATGACGCGGGTGAAAACTGCGCTGCGGATGTCGGCCACCACACGTTCGCCAAGACGGGTTACGAGATAGTAGCGCGCACCTGTGCCGAAGGCCAAAAGCCCGGCAATGACCATAGCACCCGCGAAATAGCTGTCCAACAGTTCGGCCCCGGCGTTGAAGCCGTCGATCACCCGGCGCACCGCGACTGGCAAGATAAGCGAGATGGATGCGGTCAGCACCAGTGCCACCCCAGCCAGGACCACAAGCCAACGGTAGGGGGCGATGAACGGCAAAAGTGCACCAAGTGCGCCGACGCGTTTAGAGGCTGCGCGATCCGCGCCGTTGTCTACACCTTGCCGCGCCATGCCGTTCCCCCAAAGCCTCTATTGGGTTTATGCGCGGCCTGCGCGCAGGGCAATGGGCGGCATGGTCGCAGGGATGGCGGCTCGTCAAAAGCGCCCACTACGCGCCTTTGGCATCAATGCTACGCCGTTGGCACAAATATTCGCAAGCCGGTAGCCACGTTGGAACTATTTTCGTAACCTCTCTGCAGAGGCGACCAGTCGCGTTCGCACTCTCGCTATGTTGTTATCAAAAGTACTCACCCGAAACGAACGGGCAGAAAACTGGGAGAAGAGAATGGCAAACACTTACCTTGCCGCTTACGATGGCTCTGCGTCTGGGCGCAGATCTGTTGATTTTGCGTTGAAAAAAGCCAAAGAGTCCGGCGCTTCGCTGGTCATCGCACATGTTCTGGAATGGTCCCCCTATTCTTTCCTGACACCGCAGGAAATTGAAGAGCGACACAAACGGCGCGGAGAAGAGCTGAAGCGTGCAGAAGAAGCTGTAATGGCCCCCTTAACGGCCGATCTAAAGGCGTCTGGTATCAAATTTGAAACCGTGATCCGGTATGGGCATGTCGCCGAGACTCTGTGCAAAATGGCCAAAGAGCACAATGCAAGCCAGATCTTTATCGGCCGCACGGGCCACTCAACCATCGTCAATCGGCTGTTCGGGTCTGTCGCGGGTTCTCTCGCGCAGATCGCGCCGGTCGCCTGCACTATCGTGCCATGATGGATAATAAGAGGGATAGACACATGTTTAGCAGAATGGAAACGCGCAGCGCGGCCAGCGCGGCATCATTGATGCTGTTGGCGAGCGCGGCCTCAGCACAATCGCTTGATGAAACCATTAACGGGCTCTTCGCTTCTTCTACCGGTTGGTTTGTCAGTATTATCTTTTCGTCGTTTCCGGGCACGTCCTTTCCGTGGATCGTTGCCTGGCTGGTGATTGCCGCATCAGTCTTCACACTTTACTTCGGCTTCATCCAGTTCAGGGTGATCAAACACTCCATCGCTCTGGTGAAGGGCGACTATTCGGATCCGGATGATGCAGGCGAGGTCAGCCACTTTCAGGCCCTTGC